>NZVF01000002.1 GCA_002698165.1 Planktomarina sp.
CGAAAAGTGTCAATGCAATAAGGCTCAGAATGATAGCCAAACCAGTTCGATCTTGAGTTTGCATAAGCCTCCATGAAGTGAATAATAATTATAGGATGTTATAAGAAATCTCTAATTAAAGATGTCAGAAAACGACTTAGATATACCTTCGAACTTTTTAGTTAAAATTATCTGCTAAGGGCGCGCCCACCTGTCTACCGAGGATCACAAAAATCACAACTTTATGGCGACGATAGGCTTAGGAAGCCTATTACTGACCTTAAATAGAGACCTATTCAACCATTGATGGTTAGTTTCCCATAAGATTTTTTTGGATTGCAAAAAAATTTAGATGCAAGGACATGATATCTAAGAAGCAGTTGCCAAAAAACCTCTTAAAACTCTTTCAGCAGCTTCTGGATCATCTCGATGCGGCCCATGGCCACAACCCTCAATCATTTGCAGACGCGCATTATTCCCAATGGCGTCAGTAATCACTTGAGAGCATACAGGCGGGGTGACTGGATCGATAGTGCCAGCAATAACCAACGTCGGACACGTGATGTTCGCGATCTCTGCGCGCATGTCCATTCGAGCCATCTCATCAGAAAAGAAATGTAGGGCCACTTCTGGACGCTCGATGGCGCGATCACGAAAAGAGTTTGCAAACGATGCATTTGGGTTGCTGTAAAGTGGTAAACAGAAGTCTCTGTAGGAATCATAGGCATCTTGGGAGGGGTTGGAAAAGAACCAATGGGCCACTTCTGCAGCCTGGTCCCCACCAAGTTGGCGCATCATCTTAGTGGTCTCGTCTAGACGAAACTCCGCAGCCGTTGAGGATAGTATCAATTTTGATAATCTTGAAGGATAACGTGCTGCGTAATGCATGGCCACCATTCCCCCAAAAGATTGTCCAAAAATCACAGGTGAGGAGATGCCCAAAGTACTACAAAATACTACGAGATCGTCTGCCCATTGATCAAGGTACCAGGTTTCCTGCTCGCCTGTCGATCGTCCACAGCCACGGTGGTCGAGATAAATTAGCTGATGTGTATCGCTAAAGCGGTCAAAATAGGGTCGAAGAGTGGAATGGTCATAGCCAGGACCGCCATGTAATAAGATCATCGTCGGGCGCTCTTCCATAATAGGGCCAGCAGCATGCAGGCTTTCACCTACAACGTCAAAAAACAGGCGAGCGGATCCAACATCAATAAACATTACGAACCTCCTTCAGATCTTAGACTTTGCTACCAACGCGGATATATAACTTCTTGCATAAAACTATCGTCGTAAGTTGATAGGCATTAATCATTAATTTTCAAATTTTCTTTAATTTACCTCCAACCATAGGGGTTGCCCAGTTTCTATCCATAAAATTAATTCTTCAAATACCAAAACAAAATTTGCTTTTTAGCTTGTTATTTTTGATAGTTAATTCTGTCACCAATTACTCGAGCACCCATAGTCATGATCCTGGAAGTTTAAGGAGTTAAATTTTTGAAGATAGTTGGTGTGAAAACTTACATTATGAACGCTGGAGATAAAAATTGGATTTTTGTCAAAATTATAACCGATGAGGGCATACATGGATGGGGCGAGGGTTCACTTGAAGGTCAAGAAAAGACAGTAGAAAAAGCAATCCAGGTTTTTGGAGAGCGCATTATTAACGAGGATCCACGGCGGATTGAGCGCTTATGGCAAATACTTTACCGTCATGGATTTTGGCGAGGAGGAATTATCCTTAATTCTGCATTAAGCGCTATTGACATAGCTTTGTGGGACATTTTGGGAAAGACACTCAATTGTCCAATTTACCAACTTTTTGGCGGGCCTATTAGAACCAAAATTAGGGCTTACACTCATGTCAAAGACGCCAAACATGCAGTAAAAATGAAAGCAACCGGCTTTACTGCCTTGAAAGCTGGAGGCTGGCCAGGACTGAATTATCATATCTGGAATGAAAATGATCTTCGCAATCACATTGTTTCAATTAAAAATGAATTGGGTCCAAGAATTGACCTGATGTTTGACAATCACGGTATTTCAAGGCCTTCTCAAGCAACAAGGCAAATGCATGCAATCGACGACTTGGAACTGCTATGGTTTGAAGAACCTACTCCACCAGATAACCTTGATGCTCTAGCAAAACTACGAGGAGAAAAGTTTAAAACTGATATAGCAACAGGAGAACGTCTTTTTACTCGCTGGGGCTTTAAAGAACTCATTGAGCGTCAGTTAGCTGACATCATTCAGCCAGATGTTATACACTGCGGTGGACTATCGGAAATTCGACGAATAGCNGCTATGGCCGAGACCTACTACATCCCTTTGGCACCCCATAATCCCAAAGGACCCATAGCTACCGCAGCAAGTTTACACCTTTGTTCTTCAATACCTAACTTTCTTATTCTTGAGTATCTTCAATCTTCCCCATGGTACGACAGAGTGCAAAAAGAACCACTCAAAGTAAATTCTGGTTATTTTGAACTTCCTTCAAAACCAGGACTAGGCGTTGAATTAGATGAAGCTGTAATATTATCTCGCCCTTACAAGTCGTTATCNTATAAAGGGACATTTTATGATGATGGTGGAGTTGCAGACGTTTAGTAAATGGTGATTACATTAGCCTTGATAAGTTAATTTATCCTGCACAAACTTGGTACACAGTCTGTCACACAGCGTGTTATCNTTCTGTGTTGAGAGGCAGTAAGCGTAATGTTGCACCACACGGATGTCTTGAGTTCAGTTAATCTTAATGTTCTTTATTCTTTTTAGGATACCACAATATTTAATGAATTTTAGGCGACCCGTTACCTTAAATCAGTTTTAAGGTATTTTATAAGAGCTTTTAGAATTTGTTAGCGCTAAAACATCTGTTTGCGAAAGACTCGAATCAGATTATAAACTGGTTCTTAGGTGGCCTAAAAACGGCCGTCCAGAAAAGGTTGAAGCTGTCTAAACACAGAAATAGCATCAACCAGATCTATGGTTAATACTCTATTAAGCTGGAGTATCCCGGAAAATTTCATTGTGCGCCGGGCACATTTTGGGAGAGAAATTATGAAAAAAACATTAATTGCAACTAGCTTAGTTGCTTTGATAGGGACGTCTGCCGCCGCTCAAGAAATTGGTGCAACCTTTTCAAGATTTGACGATAACTGGCTAACTGTATTGCGTACTGGCATGGTTGAGTATGCGGGTACAATAAATGGTTTAACGTATCAACAAGAAGATGCGTCAGACGATCTTGCAAAGCAAATTGATCAGGTTCGTAACTTTGTTGCATCCGGCGTAGATGCGATAATTGTAAACATAGTCGACACGTCTGCTGGTGCAGCAGTCTCTGCCGCAGCAGGTGATACCCCACTTGTTTATGTAAACCGTGAACCAGACAACGTAGACGTTTTGCCTGCAACGCAGGCTTTTGTTGCATCAAATGAGATTGAATCTGGTACTCTTTCAGCATTTGAAATTTGCAAAAATTTGAGAGCGGCAGGTAAAGCTGGTGGCGCAACTGGTTATTTAATGAATGGCCAACTTTCTAACCAAGCTGCAGTACAACGTTCAAAAGATGTGTACGACGTCATCGGTATGGATATGTGTAACTTCATGACTATTATTGATGAGCAGACAGCGAACTGGTCGCGTGATGAAGCTCAAGACCTCATGACTAACTGGATGTCTTCAGGTGAGCCCTTCGATTTTGTTCTCGCTAACAATGATGAAATGGCCATCGGTGCAATTCAGGCGATGAAAGCCGCTGGTATGGATATGGCAGACGTGCAGGTTGGCGGTGTCGATGCATCTCAGGACGCACTCCTGGCTATGGCAGCCGGCGACTACGATGTGACAGTGTTCCAGGACTCTGTTGGCCAAGGTACTGGCTCAATTGATACAGCGCTGCGTATTATTGCTGGTGAGAAGGTGGACAAAAAAGTTTATATCCCATTCGTTTTGGTCACTCCTAGCAACATGGGCGATTTTCTCGACAAAAACTAAATTTTCTTGAGAACGTAAAATCTTTGGGACGGCGCTACATGCGCCGTCTCAAACTTATGTAAAACGCAAAACATTGGGGCTTCATCTATGTCAGATACCAGCCAAGGCACCGGCGGATTAACCTTTGACAAGACAAAACGGTCTTGGCCAAGTGAATTTAACGTTTTGCTGGCATTGGTAATTATCATAGTTATTTTTGAAATTTTAGGCCAAGTTTTGCCTTATATGAAAGACCAGAGCTTTCTATTCGATACCCGTGATAGATTTGATTCCATCTTCAATGAAGCCCGTCTAAAAATTATTATTTTGCAAGTCGCAATCATTGGAATTATTGCTCTTGGAGTATCACAGGTCATCATCACTGCAGGCATCGACTTAAGTTCTGGACCATTGGTCGCCGCTACCGCGATGATTGCAATGAGTTTTGGACAAACAGAGCTCGTTAACGGATTTGCGAACCCCAAAGCCGTATTCGGTACATGGGCTATGGACCTTCCAGTCGTCTTCCCAATCGTTATCGCATTAGCCTTTGGTGCCTTTATCGGCGCTATAAATGGTACTTTTATCGCTCATTTTCGTATCCCCCCCTTTATCGCGACGCTCGGTATGTTCTTGGTTTGCCGCGGCATTGCACTTTGGTGGTCATCAGGAAACCCGATCTCGTTTCCAACTGAACAATACAAAGCCATCGGCGACGGCATGATGCCAGTCGTCTGGTTTCTGAGTTTAGCAGTGATCTTTCATTTGATNATGCGCTACACCGTTTACGGTAAACATACGTATGCCATCGGCTCTAATGAAGAAGCAGCGCGCATGTCTGGTATCAATGTCAAACGACATAANATCATGGTNTACATGATTGCGGCNATGCTGGCCGCTTTCGCTGGTGTTGTTCTAAGTGCAAAGGCTTCNACAGCACAGGCTGGCATGGGCGAGTTTTATGAACTTTTTGCGATTTCNATGGCNGTGATCGGTGGTATAAGTCTAATGGGTGGCCGTGGTTCAATAATTGGTACCGTTCTAGGTGCTATGGTTCTAGGGGTAATCCGNTCNGGTTTTACNTACATCAAATTGGATGGNTCGTATCAGCTCATGGCTATGGGAGCGATTATCATCGCNGCGGTCATTNTAGACCAATANCGTCAACGAATTAGAGCTTAGGNNAGGAGNATTGAACATGGNCGANGAACTCGTTCTGAAAACGATAGACTTNACCAAGCACTACGGTGGAGTTCATGCCCTTGAAGGCGCAAACTTTGAACTCCGAAAAGGTGAACATGTCGCNATTATGGGNGACAACGGAGCTGGAAAATCGACATTTGTNCGGCAAATTACTGGTGTCGAACAGCGGACGCATGGTACCGTCATTTTTGATGGTAAAGAGGTTGCATTCANCAGTCCGATTCAGGCCCGAGAGTCTGGTATCGAAACAGTGTTTCAAACATTGGCTTTAGCCGACCATTTGGACGTTCCAGACAATTTGTTTTTAGGTCGTGAAAAAACAAGGTTTAATTGGCTTGGTCCGTTTCGCCTNCTCGATTACAAGGGTATGCGCAAAGATACGATGGCTGCTTTGGAAAAAACNGGNGTTAAAATNCCAAACATCCACAATACAATTGAGAAAATGTCCGGTGGACAAAGGCAGTGTGTTGCCATTGCGCGGACAGCTTCCTTTAGCTCCAAATTGACTATCATGGATGAGCCAACCGCAGCGCTTGGCGTGCAGGAAACTGTACAAGTAGAAAATATAATCCGTCAATTGAAAGAGCAGGGCGAATCATTAATTTTGGTAAGCCACAACATGCGGCAGGTGTTCGATTTNGTTGATCGTATCGTTGTATTCCGCAGAGGAAAGATCTGCGCAAATCTTGATATCAANGATGGCAATTATACTGCTGAAGATGTTGTGACCTATATCACTGGGGCAAAAACTGGCGCAGAATATTAGAGNTCGATTTGAACNNAAACCAAAAGTCGCCACAAATAAAAATTACCCATCTGACTGTTACCCATCTTTTTGGAAAGGTGGCTACGCCCATTANATTTGTTCCNTTGGTAATGAAATAAATGTCCAAAAAATTGCAGCTAGCAAAAAAACNCTAAAGCATTTTGGCAATTGCTGCNTCACCAATATTGTCCGCTCCTCGACTGTCTAAAAGGTGATCCAGCCATTTTGGATCCATTTCAGGAACGGAGCCTAGTAACAGCTCAGTATACGGGTGATGCGGCGGAATNAACATTTCTGATTTTGGCCCCTNCTCAACAACAGTNCCATCTTTCATCACNACNACTTCGTCAGCAATNGCACGCACAGTCGCCAGATCGTGCGTAATGAACATGTATGAAAGATCAAGTTCACTTTGCAAACGGTCAAGCAATTTTAGGATACCTTCCGCAACTAGTTGGTCAAGAGCACTCGTTACCTCATCACATATAATGAAGCTTGGCTCGGCAGCAATCGCGCGGGCGATACCAATGCGCTGTTTCTGACCCCCAGAAAGTTCAGANGGGAGCCGATCAATATATTGATCTGGTTCCAGCTCAATCATGTNAAGCAGNTCGCNTACTCTGTCATTAAGAGCCTTGCCACTCAAACCAAGATACATGCTAGCCGGGCGGGNTATCAAATCACGAATTCTCAGCTTNGGATTGAGNGCTGTATCAGCCATNTGATAGATCATCTGGATNCGGCGCAGTTGATCCTTACTTCGAGCATGATANGAGTCTGGCAAAGCAGATCCCTCAAACNTGANACTCCCCTCCCGCGGGGTCAGTAACCCGGTAATAACACGAGCCAGCGTTGATTTTCCGCTACCNGANTCCCCAACAACAGCCACCGTGCGCCGCTTATGAATTGGAAATGACACTTCCTTCAATATATCTGTTGTTTTATCATAACCGGCNATTNCGTTTNCGATTTCAATCACCGGCACTTGTCCACTCACTGGTTTCTGCTCNGCTCGAGCATATTTACGGACAGCCCAGAGTGACTTTGTGTATTCCTGTTGAGGCTTATCAAGCATAGTCGCAGTATCAGCCTGTTCTACCTCATCACCTTTCAGCAACACCTTGATTTTGTCCGCCATCTGCGCCACCACCGCCAAATCATGGCTTATGTAAATGGCAGCAGTGTCAAACTGTTTGACGATGTCACGGATNGCGGCAAGCACTTCAATCTGTGTGGTCACATCAAGCGCTGTTGTTGGNTCATCAAAAANGATCAAATCAGGACGGCAGGCCAATGCCATGCCAGTCATTGCCCGCTGCAATTGGCCACCTGATACTTCATGAGGGTACCTNTAGCCAAACAATTCCGGTTCTGGCAGGTTCATACGGCTGTAAAGATCAGTTGCATAACTAACGGCCTGTGCCTTTTCCATCAGACCATGCTTTAATGGACCCTCACAAAATTGATCAATCAGCTTGTGCGCTGGATTAAAACTTGCGGCCGCCGATTGTGCTACATAAGCGATCCGTCGGCCACGCAGCTTACGTAAATCCCGTTTGCTTTGAGCCAACAGATCAAGACCATCAAATATTATGCTACCGTCAGTAATTTTACACCCATCCCGGCAAAATCCCATTGCAGCCAGACCAAGCGTTGATTTTCCTGCACCAGATTCTCCAATGAGGCCAAGAACTTCACCTCTATTAAGATCAAGATCGATACCATTGATGATATCAACCCAGGTCTCATCACTCAGGCCTTTGATATGGATATTGCGCATCGTCAACAGGGGCTCACTGCCAGAGGCTTTGTTTCCGCCATTTTCAGCCATCAGCCTCTCCTAATCCTTGAGGCCACTGGCTCGGTGCAGCAACCAATCTACAACAAAGTTGACAGCAATCGTCAGAACTGCGATCGCACCCGCTGGAATTAAGGGTGTAATATCACCAAAGCTGATCAGTTCAGCATTGTCACGAACCATTGAACCCCAATCAGCAGTTGGTGGCTGCAGACCAAGCCCAAGAAACGATAGCGACGAAATCATCAAAAAAACAAAACAAAAGCGCAAACCGAATTCAGCTGCAAGTGGCGCAGTGGCATTTGGTAGGATTTCCCTTGTTATAAGGTATACAGTACTCTCGCCACGTAATTTCGCAGCCTCAATATAGTCGAGCTGCACGATATTGAGCGCAACTGAACGTGCCAGACGAAATACTCGAGTGGAATCAATCGTTGCTATAACCAAGACTAATGAAATCACTGATGTTCCAAAGATAGTCAGCATCAGTAGTGAAAAGATCAAGGACGGTATCGCCATCAACACGTCAATGAAACGGCCGATAACCTGGTCTATTACACCACCCTTTAATGCAGAATAAATACCCATCAGCGTGCCTACAAAAAAAGCAAGTGCAGTGATTAGAAAGGCAATCCCAACTGTATTGCGGGCACCATAAACCAGCCTTGTAAATACATCGCGTCCCAGATTGTCCGTTCCAAGAATATAGGGCGACGCCCAAGGCTCNAAAGCNCCAGACAAAATCTCAGATTCGCCAAAGGGCGCGATGATTGGGGCAAAAACGGAACAGGTCACATAAATAGCAATGACAAGCATGCCAAAACTGGCGGTAAGCGGCGCAGTGCGCAGGAATTTTGCGGTGGGCGCATTAACAATTCGTATAAGCCCCTGCTGGAAAAACCAGCCAGACGCAAGCGATACCACAACGACAATTGGCAACCAGATCAGAACAGACATAATATTCATCTCTGCTCCATCCTATTTCTGCCGCATCAAACGTGGATTGGTCGCTGTAGAAATGATATCAGCCACAAGATTAAGGCCAACGTAGGCACTGGCAAAAATTAGTGAAGAAGCTTGGACGACAGGCACATCTCGAAACCTAACCCCATCAACCATCAACTGGCCAAGTCCAGGGAAAACAAATACAATTTCAACAATTACCACGCCAGTAATTAGATAGGCGAGATTAAGCGCTACGACATTCACAATCGGGGCTAACGCGTTCGGCAGCGCGTGCCGAAAAATAATCCGTGAGGGTTTGATGCCCTTGAGATGCGCCATCTCAATATAAGGTAAGGCAAGAATGTTTATTATAGCGGCTCTGGTCATCCGCATCATATGTGCTGTAACCACGAGCGTCAGCGTCAACGCGGGCAGAAAACAGGCGTACAATTTGTCCAACAAGGGTGTAGCGGGGGTTATATTGGCCATGGATGGGAAATAACCAGACAGCGCAAGAAAATAAATTAGGAGATATCCAACAAGAAATTCTGGCATGGATATAGCTGAAAGAGCCGTGGCATTACTGATCCGGTCAAAATAGCTGTTGCGGAATAAGGATGCCATCATGCCCAAAATGATGGCCANNGGAACCGCAATACAAGCAGTGTATAGAGTTAAGAACAGTGTGTTTTGCAAGCGTGGAGTAATAAGGTCAATGATAGGCCGCTTNAGCGCAAGCGAATTTCCAAAATCACCTTGCAGCATCCCACCAAGCCACTCAACATAGCGTATATGCGGCGGCAGGTCGAGACCAAGTTCGCGGCGAATGGCNGCNACAGCGCTCGGCGTTGCCTGCTGNCCTAGAATTTCCTGNGCTANATCACCGGGCAATGCTTCAACAGATAAAAAAATCANNAAAGACANAAGGATNAGNGTCAGAACCCCCAGCCCCANNCTTTTGATGATCATAATNGCAAGATTTTTCATANTGCCGACTTTAATTCNATCNNGAAANCGGAAATGTCANNAATANTTTCACTCATGCCTGTCAGTATCCNATCGTACAGTTAAAATTGTGAGNAAAAANANTNTATAGANAGNAAAGCCATCNNNNGATGGCTTTNCNTNTAGTNTTGCAAANANTCGNTNANAATTATGCNTTCCACCANCGAAGTGNACANCGNTGNCCGTCAAGCTCCCAATCGTTTCCNACNACATCTGGAACACCTACTGATGTNCGATATCCCATAATTTCNGATTGGAACAANGGNAGACAAAGNCCACCNTCATTATGNANGATCTGCTGCATTTCAACATACATGGANCGACGCTTGGTNGTATCNGTCTCAGCNCGTGCCTCAAGTAGAAGCTTNTCAAAGCCAGNNTTCTTCCAGTTAGTNTCGTTCCANCCTGCNTCAGANGCATAGATCAANGANAAGATCCAGTCTTCAGTNGGACGTCCNCTCCAGTAACANGCAGAAAACGCTTTCTGCATCCATACATTTGACCAATANCCNTCNTTTGGTTCCCGNACNACTTCTATATTAATNCCAGCAGCNTTNGCGGACTCAGCCATCAANGATCCGGCATCAACAGCACCAGCAAANCCGGTATCAGCNGCATGGAANTTAATTGACAGACCGTCATNACCAGCNTTNTTCAGCAGNGATTTNGCCATTTCAGGATCATATTCACGCTGTGGCAGCTCNTCAGTGGTTGCNCNNTAAATNTTNGCAGGACCAATTGGATTATCGTTACCAATNTCACCNTANCCAAACANCACTTTNTCAAGCCAATCTTGCCNATCAACGATGTGCTTAANCGCATTACGAACGTTCGGATCNTTAAATGGCTCTTTATCACANTGCATNGGCANTGTGACTTGCTTGTTGCCTGTTGAAATCAGNGTTTTNACATTNGCCATGTTCTTAAGACGCGANGCTGTCTTTGGTGGNACNTTGTTGATACAGTCNATTGCACCNGTNGACAGAGCCGACATACGAGCNGTNGGNTCAATAATNCCCAGAGTNTCAATCTCGTCNAAATATGCNTCATTACCNGTATTCCAGTAATTTGCATACTTCTTGGTAAATGTCCNTACACCNGGGTCATATTCTTCNAGCGTNTAACCNCCNGCTCCAACTCCCGACTGCCAGTCAATGGTNCCATCNCCATTCGATGGGCAAACATTGAGGTGATAATCAGANAGNGCAACGGTNATATCNGCGTTACCNTCATTCAACTCNACAATAACANNATTTTTGCCATCNGCNGTNATNGANTTNATGCCACTGACNATNCCNTTGGCTGCTGANGTCGAATCTTCACCCCTGTGGTGNTTNATTGAGTCNACGATNTCTTCAGAAGTCATCGATTTGCCNTTATGGAATTCAACACCCTGNCGNACATTAAATTTCCAAGTCTTACCTCCATTTGAAGGCTCCCAACTTTCGCAAAGNTCACCTTCAATCTTACCATCTGGCCTGATCCGGGTCATNTTGCCNCGAGTTTGCCCCATAAGAACATTGATGTTGAATGCGTCAAGGATTTGACCTGGGTCAAGNGTGTCACTTGTTGAACCACCTGTAATACCAATCTTNAGACGACCACCAGCTTTTGGTGTNGCCGCATAAGCTTGCTCAACNAAAGTNGANGCACCAGTTANCGACGCTCCNAGCGCNATNGCACCATTCATAAATCCNCGACGGCTTATTTTTCCTGATAGAAANCTGGATTGCAGCTTGTCAGCTTTAATTTGACTTTCTTTATCCGAAATTTCCGTAGCAATATTATATTTTGGGTTTCTTGATTCTTCCACTTTTACCTCCCACAAAGTTTTTCTATTTATGCAGTAAAGGGTGAAATAGAGAATTTAGCAAGCCCTTATAATCTCTATAATGAAAAGAAAAAGTTAATAGGACATAAGATATACGCAACGTAAGATCTACATCGGGTATGATGATACCGTGTATAAAATAGATGTCATATTTGGTAAAAAATGGGATCCAATTAACCGTATAAAAAGTTTATCAAATGACGTATGCTAGTAACAAGGCTGCCGCCAAAAACTAAGGAACAAACTAATGGGACTCCGTTTCATTTTCATGCTTACACGGGACGATAAGACAGTTGAGGAAGCCGAGCAACATCTGAAAATAGCACTCGCTGCCGGCGTACATCACATCGGGTTCAAAGACGTGGGCCTTCCTTTTGAACGGCTAAAGAAGTTGAATGCAGCAATCAATGCTGGTGGAGCCACCAGCTATCTCGAAGTAGTATCCCTGGACAAGGAAAGTGAGATTTCGTCAGCGAAAGCAGCAGTGGAGATTGGAGTTGATATTCTTCTGGGTGGTACAAATGTGGATGCAGTTCTGCCTATTCTGGCTGGGACTAACATCCAGTATTTCCCATTTCCAGGTGAGATAAAAGGACATCCAAGTGTGTTGATAGGTTCTATCGACGAAGTGGTGAATAGCGCAGTAGGATTGGCGGAACGAAATGGCGTGCATGGACTGGATTTACTTGCCTATCGGTCGACTGAGAATGCTACTGGGTTGATGGCCGCTGTCGTTGCCGCCGTGGATAAACCAGTCATAATGGCGGGGTCCATTGGTTCACGGGAAAGAATAGAGATCGTGCGCCGCTCCGGTGCGGCAGGTTTTACTATTGGTACAGCTGCGTTGGATGGCGATTATCCAGCCAATAGTCCCAAACTTGAAACTCAGTTGAGATCGATCCAGCGAGACGTGGCAGGGGTGAACAACCATCTGTCACCACACGGCCCAAAAAATCTCAAGGAGACCTTCGCTACATTCACAGAAACCTGGAGCCCGCGCCTCGCTGGGAAAGTAAACAACTCGGCAATTAAACTTGCCAAGTTTGAAGGTGAATTCTTATGGCATCATCATGATACTGAGGACGAAATGTTTTTGGTTTATAAAGGTCGTCTACTCATGAAATTTCGCGACCGAAATGAAGTTTTAGAAGAGGGTGAATTCATAATCATACCACATGGGGTGGAGCATTGTCCTGTAGCATTAGGTGGGGTCTGTGAAGTACTATTGGTGGGACCATCAAAAACAGGGAACATTGCCACGGATGGTGTAGGGCAAGCCTAAGGGAAAGGTCACACACTGCAAATTTAGTCTACACGTATTAACAAAATTTGAGGAGGCGCTTATCGCGCGCCTCCAACATTTTTCATGATCTACTTTGTAATTGCTTGTGTCGAATACTCAGATTCTGGCAACTTACTTACACTTCCGCGTTCACGAACATAGTCCACAAAGGACTGCGCATAGTCTAAATAGGTGTCTAGATAACGTCCGTCATTTTTCACCGTTTTAAACGTAAGATATCCATCACGCCCCGCTGCAATATAATTGTTAGTCACCAACTTGTAAGTTGCTGCGCTATCTAGTGGGGTCCAAGAGCTATCATTTCGCCCCTTGAACTCCATATTGCTAAGACGCTGACCAGCTGGTTTTGTGGCATCAACACGCCAGCGCAANCCTGCTGCGTATGGATANGCNCCNGTNGAACCGTCAGGCTGCAAAGCATAATCAAGCGCTTCTTCGAGCACAGTTTTNATTTCTGCACCAGTCATATCCATTTCAACCAATGTNTTTGCAAAAGGTAACAATTTNTACGCNTCNCCCATTGTNAGATCNCCNTNTGCAATATCGGTACGAACGCCACCACCATTCTGGATGGCAATATCNCTCGCTTTTGCCATTTCCCGAAATGCATGNGCGACNAGCATGGANATATCGGAACCNTTANTCNCNGTATCCTCNGGAGCNCATATTTTCGACCGCGTATCNCCAGGGATNCTNGCNAGACAGAGGTTTTCAGTNACTANACCGACCTTTATTGCCTGCATTTCTTCAACNTTCTCGTTAAAGGAGGCTAAAACAGACGCAGCCTGNGCNTCTTCCTCAANAATGGANAGCTTTGGATCNGCCTTTATTTGTGCATANACTGCATCGCGNTCAGCNCCTTCGATTTCNACTCGATCGCCNTCATCNTTTTTCCTNTTNAAGCTATCTGCGACCATTANGTGTGGCAGACCAGAACAAGNTTCCACNTCACCCGCNTCNTTGAAAGAAATATTTAATTCCCCAACGATTTGACTGTATTGCCAAGCAGTGGCGACACAAACTGATTTACCCCCAACCCCTTGAACTATTGTAGGATATGGACCAGCAGAATTTAGCCCAATGTCTTCAAAATCACCCAAAAGAGTATGCGAGTCACCACCGATAATTACATCAACACCATCAATTGTTGCCGCTAATTTAAGTTCATTTTCATATCCATAATGTGCCATTATTATTATGCGATTCACGCCAGCTTGTTTTAANTCATTTACCATTTTTTGGGATGTTTCAGCTTCATCAAGAAACCGAGTTGTCTCATCCGGGCTCGAAGACATTTTTGTTTTTCGAACGATGTCGATGCCAATAATGCCTACCTTCATCCCTGCTACATCAATTATCGTGTAAGGTTGAATATAATCAGTTTCGCTTTTTAGNGTCAGAGCTGACACACCCACCTCTGGTTTAACGTTCGCGGCGAGTACTGGCGTATTGCATTCGCCAGCTTTCAAGAAATCTAGGAATTTTGCTAACCCTGAATCACCCTCATTAAATTCATGGTTTCCAAGAGCNAATGCATCGAAGCATACTTCATTCATCAGAGCGGCATCAGCNTCNCCTTTAAATAAAGTAAAAAATAGGGATCCTGAAACAGCATCACCTGCATGCAGTTTTAAAACATTATTTTTNCCAGCCGATAGTTTNTCAAAAGTACTTACTATTGCNGGAAANCCNCCAGAACGAACNCGTGTATTGTCTCCCCCAATNTTNAGAGACATTCTTCCATCNGCTCGCAAATGCGAATGATGGTCATTAATNTGCAAAATAGTCAGTTNATTAGCTTGANCAATTCCANTCATTAATNTGGCTGAAAATATNAAAGGTATGGCTTTAAAAAATCGCATCTTNTCTCCAATCTATNTNTCATCAGAATGATTCTGTAATTTTAGTATTAAATTTATGCTTCCATTCAGCAAACATATTAATGTTGCATTTTTATTTCATCGGATCGGATCAAAATACTTCAAGCATTCTCCCTAACTGAGCGAACACATCATCATGAGCTCAGCCACGTCCTACAAATGGCATATCGTTCGCCATCACTGTCATAAACAGAATATTAGTACCCAGTGGCAGCCTCGCCATGTGCATTACGGCGTTTGCAACATGGCTTACTTCCATTACCGCTTCTGCAACTATTTTACCATTTGCCTGAGGCACACCGATCGTCATTGGTTTTGCCATTTCTGTAAGCGCGTTACCAATATCAATTTGTCCAACATTAATATTGAATGCCCTACCATCTAAAGCAAGAGTTTTTGTTAGTCCGGTAATACCATGTTTTGTAGCTGTGTAGGGAACGGAACCAGGTCTTGGAACCATTGATGATACTGATCCATTATTAATAATTCGTCCACCTTGTGGAGTTTGTTCACGCATGATCCGCCATGCAGCACGAGCGCAAAGGAAACTTCCAGTTAGGTTTGTATTCAAACATTGCCGCCACGCATCTACACTCACTTCATCAATGGAACTAGCAGGTACTCCAACGCCTGCATTGTTAAATAGCACATCAAGATGCCCAAACTTTGCCACAATTTCATTAAAAGCAGCTTCCACAGAAACCTCATCAGTNACGTCGCAAGGAAGGACTAGAGCATTGGCATGCCCTTTAGAAACCTCAACTAAGGGTCCCTCACGACGTCCAATCAGGCCAACATTCCAACCTGCATCTAAAAAAATTTTTGTAGTAGATGCGCCAATCCCAGACCCCGCACCTGTGACGATAATTGTTTTTGCCATTCNGCTGCCTTCCAAATGTTTAAGCCCAAGAGTTAGCCTTTTGCACCAAGCCATCCAAACCTAAGAGAAGATAAAAAATCTTTTAAAAACTGAAGCAGTTAATATNACAATGCTAAACTCACAAAGTATATTTTTCAATCAGCNGTACGACCAAAAAATGTCATTTGCGCTGACTTTGATAATGAAATACCAGGCTTTGCATTGTAGGCGAGAACCACCAAGATTCTTGTTTGATTTCCTATCGTGGGAGTTACACGGTGAATAGAATTCTTACCACGGAAAAGGACTAATGTTCCTGGTTCAACTTTAAGAAATTGAGGTTTTGTTACTCCGTCCAGTAACGACTCAACTCCTTCAAAATTCATCTCTCCAGCTTCAGCGTCTCTTAGATCTTTAACATATTCAAACGAGCCACCGGCATCTGGAGCCTGTAAAAGTAACGTTATTGCAAAGCTAGAATTATCAAAGTGCCAACCTAACTCTTCACCCTCCGAGGCATAATGTACGTTTATTGAAGACATCCCATCTGCATATTCATACAGTTTCTGTTCACCTAACACACACGCTAAAAAATCTCTTAATATTTTTGAATTATATAA
Organism: Planktomarina sp.; assembly: GCA_002698165.1. Classification (GTDB taxonomy): domain Bacteria; phylum Pseudomonadota; class Alphaproteobacteria; order Rhodobacterales; family Rhodobacteraceae; genus Planktomarina. Next base: position 16,168 of record NZVF01000002.1, read on the forward strand.
AGTTTTTAAAGGAGAGCAGTCTGGGACTTGATCATCAGTTATGCAACCTTTTGACGAAACGACCTGCCTATTAAAAATGTGATGATCACCAAACTCTGGATTATTTTTAGTTAAATATACATTGTGGGTTGAGTTGGAAAAGAAAGCCATGTGTTGCGCATCACTAGCNTCCTCAACTAAGTATTTTATAATNNTTTCATTTAAAAAATTTGGAAGGGTCAAAACTCCATTNTNATTTATTTTTGTTTTGCATGANTCANTGAAGATATCATCCTCCAANGGATAGGCATCCAAATCAANTATATTTNGAATATTAGAGTGATCCATATCTTAAATTCCTAAACTAGATTTAAAAACCCTTATTTTTATTTAATANTATTTTACCTCATAAGATAGTTATACGATAAGATGCGTAAGGCAACGCTTATGACCGCCGTTGAGCTAATTGATAATATTCAATAGAACCAAACTCCTTTATCAAGCCAAAACTGCAATCAACGATAAGCTTACTGATATGAGTATCGAGCCCCTGTCTCACATCAAGTTACCTTTGAAGAATATCAAACAAATAAAAACAACCATTGACTTACATGGTTTGTGTAGGGTCATAATTGGTAACCTTAGCATTTTCTACTGATCTGAAAGCGTTAAGTGAACAAAAGAACTAATTCACAATAATAAAAAGTATAGGAGATTTAAATGCTTGGAGAAAAAGCTGGGTCAATGACCTTTAAGGAAACCAGTAAGGCAGTCGCATCTGGTAAATATGGAATGCCTGCTATGGAAACAAGCACAGTAGGCGGTGGAAAAATGCTCGGCCATGATGTGATGGCGCAGGCAACATTTACTGCTGAAATGCGGCCTGATGGTTCATGGTTGGGTGATTGTCCCGCAGGCGTTTTATTTTGTGCCGAAGGTGTTGCCACATACATATGCAGTGGTGTTGGAAACATGACAGCAGATGGTGGCGTATCGTTTAGAGGTGGCGCTTCCTTCGAAACTAATTCTGAAGCATTATCCGAACTGAATGGTAAATATTATATGTTCACTTACGAGTCTGATTCAGAGGGAAATGCAGAATGGAACCTTTATCCCTGTAAATAATACAAGTGTGGGCTTAGAGCATCCGCTCTAAGCCTTCATCCTAAATCTAGCCTTTAAAGTGAAGCCAAGCTTCGCCACCGTTTAGAAAAAAAGAATAAAGGCATCTGCAATCTTCAAAGCTAGCTGACGCTCAGTCAGTCAACCAGTAACATGTCTCTTTCAGTCAGGTGCATATTGGGTAGGGTCGACTGTCTCCGGGCGACCTCTTAGATTTAAACTGGAAACAACCGGTGAAGCGCGAGCGATTACCTTTCCACTACGGATCACAGCCAGGCGGGTTGCTCGCAAGCGAATGGCCTCAATAGTATCACGCGCCTGTAGCAATACCATATTGGCTTTACTACCTTTTTTTAGCCCATAGCCTTCTAACCCCATGATTTTGGCAGAGTTCTGGGTCACAGCGTCAAAGCACCATGCCATATCACTTCGGCTAGACAACTGCCCGACATGTAAACCCATATGCGCAACATCAAGCATGTCGGCCTTACCAAGTGAGTACCAGGGATCCATCACACAATCAGAACCAAATCCAACGTTAATCATTGCTGCCTTTAATTCAGGCACACGTGTCTGGCCCCTGCGCTTTGGATAAGTATCATGTCGACCCTGCAACATTATATTAATTAACGGGTTTGGAATAGCATGTAATTCGGCTTCCGCCATAAGAGGGATCAGCTTGGATACATAGTAATTATCCATGGAGTGCATAGAGGTTAAATGTGACCCTGCCACCCGTCCTTGCATACCGAGACGTTTGGTTTCATAGGCTAATGTCTCAATATGTCGACTAAGCGGATCATCACTCTCATCACAATGCATATCAACCATTAGACCTCGATTTTCAGCCAGTTCACACAAGGCTTTAACTGAGTCTGCTCCGTCCTGCATACTCCGTTCAAAATGTGGAATACCCCCAACGATGTCGATTCCCATATCCAATGCCCTAATCAGGTTATCGTAGGCAGTTGGGTCACGGAATACACCGTCTTGAGGGAAAGCTACCAATTGCAAATCCAAGTAATGACCCACCTGATTGCGCACTTCAAGCAATGCTTCAACGCCCTTTAACTCATTATCACAAACATCCACATGACTGCGGATGGCGCCAATACCCATCGACACGGCAAGATCACAATAGCGTAGCGCGCGTTCAATAATCTGATCAATGCTCTGTACTGGTTTCAGTTCACCCCATAACGATATGCCTTCAAGCAAAGTACCCGATACATTCATACGCGGCGTTCCAAGTGACAAAGTAGCATCCATGTGAAAGTGTGGGTCGATAAACGGTGGTGATACCAAATGGCCATCTCCATAAATCACCTCTTTGGCCTCAGCTTCAATCCCATGTTCTACCGCCGTAATTAGGCCGCCTGAACAAGCAATATCAACACCGCGCTGACCATCAGGAAGATTAATATTTTTAAGAATCAAATCAAAAGTCATCATCGAGCCCCTTTAAACCACGGCTTTAATAAAGCACGTGGATATTCGGCCCGACGGGCAACTATGACAAGAGCAAAAATTGACAAAACATAAGGTGCCATCAGGAATATCTGCGACGGCACAAGGGCACCAACCTCAGTTTGCAAACGTACCTGAAATGCATCAAAAGCGCCAAACAACAGTGCGCCCAACAAGGCTTTTCCTGGCCTCCAGCTCGCAAAAATAACCAATGCAATACAAATCCAACCTCGCCCGTTAACCATTCCAAAGAAGAAGGAATCAAAAGCGGACATGGTTAGAAAAGCTCCACCCAAAGCCATCAAACCCGATCCAACCACAACAGCACCAATCCGCAATCCGTAGACCGATAATCCCTGGGCATCGACTGCATCAGGATTGTCACCTACAGCACGGATCGCCAAACCTAATGGTGTGTGGTTCAACACCCACCAGACCAGTAAGACCATAGACAGCGCCAACCATGTCATCGCAGTCTGTTGAAACAGAACCGGCCCTATGAATGGAAGATCAGAAAGTACGTATATATCAAGCTGTTGAAAGGGATTGATCTTTGGTGGTGAAGAGACTTCTGGCAAAGCTGTTCGATAGGTAAAGTAGCTAACTGATGTGGCCAGAAGCGTCACACCAAGCCCTGAAACATGTTGTGACAGTCCTAATGGAACAGTTAAAATAGCATGGATCAAGCCAAAGAAACCACCCACGATCACAGCCACCAATAAGCCGCCCCAAAGGCCTGCACCCAGCCATACAGCCATCCAACCGGTCATGGCTCCAGCAGCAAAAATGCCCTCAATTCCTAAGTTGAGCACTCCAGATTTTTCACAAATTAGAGCACCAAGAACTCCAAAAATAAGTGGAGTAGCGATGCGTAAAGCGGCAGCCCAAAAACTATCCGTTAACAAGATTTGGAGAATATCCATCAGACATTGCCTTTGTTGGTGCGGGTAATGCGGTAACGAGCAATAAATCCCCCGATCAACACACAGATCAATGACACGGCAACAACTAGATCAGCTAGATAGCTCGATACGCCCATGGCCCGGCTCATAGTATCTGCGCCAACAAAGATCGAGGCAATGAAGACCGCAGATACGACAACCCCAATTGGCGATAATCCCGCCAACATAGCCACTACAATCCCTGTATATCCAAAGCCTGGACTGAGGTCGGCAGTCAAATAACCTTTCAACCCTGAAACCTCACTCACTCCCGCCAACCCTGCTAGGGCACCCGAGACCATAGCTGCTCCCATCAAGGTACGCTTTACACCTATGCCTGCATGTAGTGCNGCCGCAGCATTTTCGCCAACAGCGCGCAACTTGAAGCCCCACACACTTTTGGAAGTCATCACATGAGCGATAGCCACCGCTACCAGCGCTATGATCAGTCCAGAATGAATACGCATTCGGGGCATAAGAGCTGGCAAAACACCGTTATCGACAATTGGCGCTGATTGCGGCCAACCCATACCCATAGGGTCTTTTAGCGGGCCTTCGAGCATCATCTGTAAAAAAATTAGAATGATAAAATTGAGCAAAAGAGTGGTTACAACTTCATCTGCCCCAAATCTGGTTTTAAGATAGGTAGGCCCCATCATACCTGCTGCTCCCATCCCTGCTCCAGCCAATAAAATTATTGGGATCAGGATAAAGGACGGCGCATCAATAATGCCGGTGCCTACCGCCACTGCGGCCATCGCACCCAGATACAATTGTCCCTCTGCACCGATGTTCCATAACCTGGCACGAAATGCGATTGTTGCAGCCAAACCTGTAAAAATCAGTGGCGTGGCCCGGGTCAGCATTTCGGTGAAGGCAAAAGTTGAACCGAATATCCCCTTTGCCAACTGACCGTACGCTACAAACACATCCGCACCTGCGGCCATTAAGGGTATCGCCGCCAACAACAGGGCAACCAAGGCAGAAACTATCGGAACTCCGAGGGTCCACCAACGAGACGGGGCTTCACGAGCCTCAATCCTTATCATGCCTGCTCTCCCGCCATCATCAGACCAATGGCTTCACGATCTTTATTTTGCGCTTCAACCAACCGACCATCATAAATTACAATAATCCGATCAGACAAAGTCAAAACTTCATCAATGTCTTCCGATATCAACAACACGCCTGCACCACGAGTTCGAGCTTCTAATAAACGACGGGCAACCTCATTCGCAGCCCCCAGATCTAGCCCTCTTGTTGGTTGATTGGCCAGAATTAGATCAGGTTTAAGCTCAAAAACTCTTGCAAGAATGAGTTTCTGAAGATTGCCACCAGATAAAAGCCGTGCATCGGCCTCAATCCCTGGCCCACGGATATCATAGTCTTGGCTCAACTTGTGCGCATGANTNGAAATACTTTTATGTTTTAAAAACCCATATTTTTGGACGTCTGGGTCATACAGCCGTTCGAGCACAAGGTTTTCAGCAACCGACATTGCACCTACCACACCGTCATGGTGCCGATCCTCAGGAATNCGACCCACACCAGCATNTTGCATTACAGAAGGAGAAAAACCTTCNACCTTCCTATCATGCATCAGTATCTCTCCACTGTCCGGAGAAATGAGCCCAGAAATCATTTTTGCCAATGCGGACTGACCGTTCCCTGATACGCCCGCAATACCAATAATTTCATGAGCTTTTACAGTCAAATCAACCGAATTAAGGGAGGTTCGAGTACTATATCCCTTGACGCTTACCCCCATGAGTTGAAGTATTGGCGCTCCTGCTTTAATTGCTGCTCGCGGTGTAACAGGGCTGTCTGTTCCAACCATCATGCGTGCAATCTTCCGCTCACTGGCATCAGTTGTCGTCATCTCTCCCACTAACTTACCATGTCTTAATACAGCAATTCGATGAGAAAATTTCAAAACTTCACGTAATTTATGGGAGATAAAAATTACCGATAACCCGTTTTCAGTCATCGCTCCAATATTTTCAAAAAGGGTTTCAGCTTCTTGCGGCGTTAAAACAGCAGTGGGCTCATCCAGCACCAATACTCTAGCATCGTGATACAGCGCCTTTAGGATTTCAACACGCTGCCGTTCACCAACAGTCAGTTTATTAACCCTTTCATCNAAGGGTGCGGTCAAGCCGGTGCGCACCATAATCCTATCAACTTTTTCGCGGGCCAGCTTTCTGTTATGTTGCCATGAAAGTAAGCTCTCCGANCCCAACAGTATGCTTTCCAGCACGGTAAGGTTTTCAGCTAATGTGAAATGTTGGTGCACCATTCCAATCCCAGCATCTAGGGCTGCCTGTGGATGCCCAAGTGTGAGTGGATGCATCACTCCCAACTCGTCAGCCACATCGATAGAGCCAGAGTCGGGAAGATAATGACCGAACAACATGTTCATAAGCGTAGTCTTACCAGCACCGTTTTCACCCAACAGGGCAAGAACCTCACCTTTCATCAGCTTTAAGCTGACTCCATCATTGGCGACAACCGATCCAAACCGTTTGGACAGTTTGTTTAGAGATAGAACATGAGATTGACTCATTCTGGAAAAAGAGGGCTAGGGAGACCCCAGCCCTCAAACTTCTAGTTGTCCGAAACTGGCGCTTCATCGTTCACGACTACCGTGAAACTACCATCCATTATTGCGGCCTCTTTGGCTTTAACGGCGGCGACTATTTCTGCTGGAATAAGAGATGTATCCATCGCTAGAGATCCACCGCCATGCTCCATAAAGCTATACTGGCCATAGTCATCAGCTTCATACGTACCCGAAGCNACNGCAGCAACAGCAGTATCAATAGTAGCTTCCATATGCCATANTGCTGAAGCCAGAATTGTTCCTGGGTAATCTCCTGAAGTATCAATAACGTTGCCGATTGCCTTAGCATTACGTTCAACAGCAGCGTCTGACACTCCAAACCGCTCCGCATACATAACATCAGCACCAGCGTCCATCATTGCAAACGCACTTTCTTTCGCTTTGGGCGGATCGTACCAACTGTCAATAAAGTTTACNAGAAATGTTACNTCTGAATTGGTTTCACGCGCACCTTGCATGAAGGCATTCATCAATCGGTTTACCTCGGGAATAGCATAACCNCCGACCATACCNATCACATTGCTATCACTGGCGGCACCCGCAATCATCCCNGACAAATAGGCAGGTTCATGAATGAAATTATCAAACACTGAAAANTTAGGNGCTTGTGGTGCGAAGCTTGATCCCATTAGGAAAGCTGTTTTTGGATAGTCACTAGCCACTTTACGGGCNGCACGTTCAAGTCCAAAAACTTCACCAACNATNAGATTTGCGCCATCTTCNGCGTATTCACGCATTACCCGCTCATAATCAGTATTTGATACGTTTTCAGAATAGACATACTCTATATCACCACGCTCTTTTGCGGCNTNTAATGCAATATGAATTCGGCTAATCCATTGCTGTTCTACNGGCAANGTAAAGATTCCNGCTACTTTAATTTTGTCTGCCATTGCAGTGGCTGAAGTCATCATCAATCCCAGCATTGCAACACCTGCAAGCAAGCCTCTTCTGGTAAAATATTTGGCTAGTCTCATGTCAGTTTCCCCCTGTTTTAGCTAATATTTGGCTTTTCATCCCAACAGCCATACATATGTTTCCTATTTGGTCAACAATTCTGCGGTGTTTCAAAAGTCAAAAATGATTACCCCTGATTGAAAAGTGTGAGGTATCAAGGCGCTCCAAAAGAATATGGAGGCAAATATAATTATAGAAATTTCTACTTTAGCTATTGGAGAGATTACTTTGGTTCTTAATGAAGCACTCTTCAAAAAATGAAAATCTCAATCAAGGTGCCGTAACTCATTTGCTGTAGATCGGGACAACTGTCTGATTGCAAATAAAACACCTGTTGCAAGATTTGCAACTATTCCACCAACCAATATTACCACTGCATTACCCCAAATGATTTCAAACTTACTTTCAAATATAAAATTAAAAGCTGCCCAACTCCCAATTAATCCAAAACCCAAAGCCACACTAGCTGCCAGTGAACCGACCATGAAAGAGCGCATAACAAAAGAAAACAAAATTTCCCTATGTGTTGCACCAAGGGCCTTCAATACTGCAGCTTCGTAGGCTCTTTGCATATTGTTACTTGATGAAGCACCAATTAAAATTAGAACCCCAGTCAATAGGGTTGTGATAGCTCCAATGAAAGCTGCTGACGCTATGGACGAAACAATTTCCGAAACCAACAAAACCGCTTCGCGAATTTGAATCCCAGTTACATTAGGGAAAGTTTCACCAAGATCATTTAGTAGTGAGATTTCTGCATTTTCTTGTGCATAGACAGTAGCTATGTGTGAATGAGGAGCACCTCTTAGAGCTTGAGCATTAAGCACCACTACAAACCCCATGTCAGCATTGGACCAATCAACTTCACGCAGACTTGTTATAGTTCCAGTAATGTTTCTCCCTAAGATGTTTAGTGTNAGTCCATCACCCAAGCCGATNCCAANTTCTTCGGCCTCTTCTGCGGCAAAGCTAATTTGAGTGGGTCCANTATAATGTTCTGGCCACCACTTGCCNGCTGTAAGTATGGTTTTTTCAGGCATTTTCTCCGCATAGCTAATTCCACGATCNCCCCGTAAAACCCAATGATCNNCCGCNACTTCATCAGCNGGTCTTCCATTAATATGCGTAATTAGCCCCCGAAGCATCGGTGCTGTTTCNACACGATCAACGGCATCAGTTGCGGCCAACTTNGAGTTAAATTCAGCAAGCTGATCTGGTTGAATATCNATAAAAAAGAAACTTGGAGCTCTTTCTGGTATGGAATTTANTATCGAATTACGAAGATTGCNATCTATTTGTCCNACTGNCGCTAAAACTGTCAGACCNAGTCCGATACCCATTACGACAGGGCCCACTGGTTCAGATCGACTTGANATTGCACTGATTGCAGCTCTTAAAGCGATNCGACCATTTAAAAGACTACTTTTGACCACCTGTTNTAAAAAAAATTGAAATATGCGGGCCGTNCACGCNAGAAAAAANAAGNCCACCAAAATGCCACCCAATAACCACAGTGTAAGCAGAGCAGAACCTGAAAATTGAATTGCGGTNAACAGGGCTAAAATAATTAANATTAACAGCACANCNAGATANATATATGATGGCCATGTATTTGAGTTTGTGCCATGCAACAGACGCGAAGNGCGAATGTCTTCTGTTCGCGCCAAAGGCCAAATTGAAAAAATCGCAGCCGCTAAGACTCCATAAANAGNAGATTCGATTAAAATAGNTGGGTAGATAGCGATAACTGCTAAAACTTTNAGATCATTNGGTAAAANTAATTTTACTATAAAAGGTGCGANTATNGCTANNCATAAACCTAAAATTATNGCTCCAAGTGTGNAAACGCCNATCTGAATTGAGTAAATCCAGAAAATTTGTCGTGGGGTNGCACCAATAGTTTTTAAAATAGCAATATTCCTAGTTTTTTTTGAAACAAANGCGTGTACTGCAGCGCTNATACCTATCCCTCCAACNACAAGGCCAGANAAACCAATTAGGACTAAAAAACTGCTCANACGCTNTATNGCACNTGCCGNGCCNGGNGATGCATTTCGTGCATCTTTCCATTTAGCACCTGCAGNAGCCCAATCTATCTCAAATTTCNTTTTTAAATTCTCCAGATTTTCAACGTTCTGAAGCATTAANCTGTACTGNGTTGAAAATAATGTNCCAGGAGCTAGAAGACCTGATTTGTATATATCTTTTTCAAAAACGATACTGCGGGGACCAAAATTGAAATTCCCAAANCTGTCNGGTTCATTCAGTAGTGTCGCNGTGACAACAAAATCTTGNGTACCTAATTTTATCTTCTGACCAAGTGTAAGTTCTAANCGCNGCAGCAANCNCGGNGCAACTACAATCCCAGGTAATCCATTTTTACCAGCAAGCGCTTGNGTTAAAGACANNCCATTAGNTAATACNACTTNTCCAACTAAAGGGTAGGAACCNTCCACGGCCTTGACCTGCGTTAAGACTCGCTTCNCTGTTGCAGAAGAAACAGCCATAGATCTGAAGTCTATAATTTTTGAAAAGGCTGAACTATTAGCCAAAATCCANTCTTTTTCAATTTCAGTTACTGNGCGGTANGCCAACTCAATTTCAGCATCTCCACCTAAAAATAACTGACCATTTCTANCCAACCCNTCCTCAATTGCACCACGAAGTGAGCCAATGGTNCCAATGCCGGCTACACTCAATGTTAAACAAAGAATAAATACTCTGAAACCCAGCAACTTTTCTTTCAAGGNTGCTAACAGCTCTNGAGCTNCAATCTTAAGGATGATCACGNCNTCAACTCTTCNGAAATTTTTCCATCACTTATGTTGACCACTCNATCACAACGTTTAGCCAGNTCTAAGTCATGNGTNACTAAAATCAGGGTGGTCTCTAGTTGTTNCTTTGTAAGCGTAAATAAAAGATCAGCNACAGCCGCGCCATTGGTNGCGTCAAGGTTTCCTGTAGGCTCATCCGCAAAGACNATTTTAGGATTTGGNGCTAAAGCNCGCGCTATGCCAACTCGTTGNTGTTCTCCGCCTGANAGCTGTTTAGGNAAATGGTCTAGNCTGTGTGAGAGCCCAACGTCAGTCAACTTTTTCTTTGCATTTTCTAATGGGCTGGGATCGTTTGCCAATTCAAGTGCAGTNGCCACATTTTGAATCGCCGTCATTGAGGGTAANAGATGAAAAGACTGAAANACTACCCCCACTTTACCCCTNCGAAATTCAGCCAAACTCCTCTCTGACAAANACGATATATCTCGGCCCGATACTGAGACAGTGCCAGTGCTNGGTTTTTCTAGGCCNGCCATTAACATTAATAGGCTNGATTTACCNGANCCTGACGGNCCNACTAAAGCGCAACTACTTCCTTGAGTTATCCGAAGGTCAATATTATGAAGTATTTCAATCTTTCCAGCATTTCCNTGCAGGGACAGTGAGACCCNTNGTAGGTCAATAGCATTTTGTTCTGACAATGAGACCATCCTATGAAAAACCTTTCATCTCGATATGCTCCTTTTTTAAATCTATGCAATGCTATATNTATCATGCTCGTCATTTGGGCAAATCANTCAAAGGCTGAAACAAAGACTATTTTGGCTTTTGGTGACAGTCTGACTCAGGGATACGGGTTNCCAGCNGAAGTGGGTTTTGTTCCNCAAATGAGCACTTGGTTAGAAGAACGTGGTATCTCAAACCANATGATCAATGCTGGAGTATCTGGAGATACCACTGCTGGNGGATTGGCTCGATTNGAATGGACACTTTTNCAGCCTGTAGATTTAGTTATTCTTAANCTTGGCTCTAACGACATGCTACGNGGATTGAATCCGTTTTTAACTTATGACAATTTGAACAAAATTATGGAAANACTTCAAAACCATAAAATCCCTACACTNTTAATTGGNCATCATGCACCCTTAAATTATGGTGCTTCNTATAAGGANGAATTNGAAAAAGCCTTTGCNAAACTTGCGATAAAATATGGTGTATCATTTTATCCATTTTATTTTAAAGCATTGATGGGTCCAGATCAGGTCAGCCCAGATTTACAACGGTATTTTCAAAATGATGGATTACACCCCAATGCCGAAGGGGTCTCGGCCATAGTTTCTAAAATTGGTCCATATGTGGTAAGGGCATTAGGCTCATAAAATATTCAAAAATACTCCAGCTCGNACCTAAANTAGCCNTANTGNTCAGAAAACTGTANANTATAATTTTTAAGACATTCTTCTTAAACCAAAACAAAANANNNAATNGNCCCNCNNANGGCNACTTTTAAACATTAANTATCAGNAAAAGGTTAAGCGACTTACATGCCTNGAAANTAAAAAAGCCCCGCCACTAAAATGGCGGGGCAGAAATATCTAGCCAAACATATCNGANGTAATNCCTGAATACCAACCTTCNGACTCTTCATAGGTTGCTTGGCGCACATCNGCTGTCTCGCCAGTTTTAGACACAAATCCATCAACTTTGGCGATCTTCTCAGCTGTTGCTTCGTAAGTAGCACCAACTTTAACACCGTCGTTGGTGGCTATTAATGACCAACATGTATTTGAAAATTTAGCTGGAAACACTGTTGATCCAGTTAGAGCACCACGTACTGCATTTGCACAGACTTTAGCCTGACTGTTAGCTGAGAAACCAGATTTNGGCATATCACCTTGGTGAGATGCGTCGCCCAAAACATAGATATCTGCATCTGCTTTGGAAGACATATCAACTGCATTCACCGGAGCCCACTTCCCATCAGTAACACCTGCCATTTCAGCAATCTTACCTGCTTTCATAGCTGGAATAACATTACANACGTCAACTTTAGTCACTTCGCCATCAATTGTAAGTGTCATATTTCCAGGATCAACTGAAACGCTGTCGCCACCAAAATCTGGTCCAACCCAATCAATCATGCCATCGTAATACTTACTCCAGCCTTCTTGGAACAAACCCATTTTAGAAAATTTAGGTTTTGGGTCCGCTATTAAGATTTTTGCCGTTGGATTAACGTCTTTCAATACATGCGCNACCATTGATACGCGCTCATACGGTCCNGGCGGGCAACGATAGGGATTTGGAGGTGCAACCATCGCATACGTACCACCCTGTGGCATTGCCATGATTTGCGCTTTAAGAAGTTCAGATTGTGAACCCGCTTTATAAGCGTGCGGCATCTTGTTTTGTGCAGTAACATCCCAGCCTTCAACCGCATCATCCACAAAATCTATACCTGGCGAAAGAATGAGTTTGTCATAGCCTATGGAACCTCCACCTGCTAACGAAACAGTTTTTGCATCACGATCAACATCAACAGCCCAATCGTGGACCACATTTATGCCATAATCGCTGGCTAATGTACCATATCTGTGACCTATATCAGAGACCGANTTAACCCCACCAAGNTAGAGGTTCGAAAAGAAGCAGGTATAATAAGTNCGTGTTGGTTCAACTAAGACNACGTCAAGCTCACCTTTGCTGTCTTTTGCAAGATAACGAGCTGCTGTAGCGCCACCGGCACCACCNCCAACCACGACNACGCGNGGCTTTCCGTGAGCTCCTGCCATTACTAAAGGTGCCGATAACGATGCTGCAGCTGCAGCTGTGGTCCCTAGGAATGTACGTCTGTTTAATGTCATTNTAGTTTNTCCTCCCTATTATTTTTTTATTTCTAATTCTTCAAAGTACGCAGCCAAAGCTGCAATTTCTTGATCAGTCAGCCGCCCTGCGACTAATTGCATTACTGAATTATCACGATACTTTGCACGGTATGCATGAAGTGCCGTAACAAATTGGTCCTTCGACAATCCATGAATAATTGGAATGCCGTCGCCACTGCCACTCAATTGATGGCATGTTAAACACTCACTGGCAAGATATTCGCCATATTCAGAATCGCCCTGCAATGATAGGATATCAGAAGAAACCGTAAATCCTAAAGATGAAGAAGTTTCCGTTACGTCAATAGTATTTTCAGTCGATAGTTTCTGAGTTTTTTCAGGTTCAGAAAACTGGGCTAAATAAGCAATAACACTTTTCCTATCGTCAGCTTTTCGCAATCCACTAAAACTCATCTTTGTTTTAGGCATGAATTTTTTAGGATTCTCTAAATAAGGATCAAGGTTTTCAACACTCCAAATTGCGCCATCTTGAGCTGCCGCCAATAAAGATTTGGAATATTTAAACCCGTCCACGTTTCCCATTGGACGCCCAACTACAGCATTTAAATGTGGGCCAGTTCTATTTTTTGCTCCATCACCGACCTGATGACAAGTAGTGCATTTTTTAAATACCTTTTCACCCTTTGCAACTAATATTGGATCAATTCTGTCAGTATCAGTTGTCAGTATAGTCGGACTACTCAATGAAGAATTTTCAATTATCTCCAGAGAGTTTTCCACCACCTCTTCATCTGGGGTGACATCCAAAACTGATGCTCGCATTGTAATCTTTACGTCAGATTTACAGTTTTCCATGCAAGGTTTGATCCGCCACATAGAATATTCAGTTTTAGACCGATCATCGATAATAAAGCCATCTTTATTGTACATCTCAAAATCAGAAAAGTTTTCATGGCTGAGTTCAAAATCATCATCCACAAGGTAATTGGAATATAAGATATATGCGACGGTCGCATAAGTCTCATCTACGGTTAAAGTTCCAGCCGCACCAAAAGGCATAGACCTGTGGATATAGTCCCAAGCCGTAGATAAATGCGGCCAGTATGAACCAACAGTTTTAACGGGATCCTCGTCTGCCAATGTATCAAAACCGTCCGCCAAAACAGGCCAATTATCTACGCCTTCTGCAAAGTCACCATGGCAAGACGCACATTTGTCAGCAAAAACTTCTTCACCCCACATTACATCGCCACGCCCCTTCGGTAGCCCCCGACCATCAGGTAAAACATTAACGTCCCATGCTAAAATTTCTTCTGCAATAGCGCTACGGCCCAAACCAAAAATACCATCACTATCAGGAGCAGGCTCAGAAAAGGTCCCTGTTGACGCCANCGCTAATGCTTTGGCCTGAACGGCTTTAACTTTTTCTTCCAATTCATTCGCTCGAGCAGTTTTTGCCACTATTTCTAAATTTGAAGATTGTGCATGAACTTCCATATCACCCAAACGATCTTCCAAAANATCAATCTTACTTTGACCATAATTCCAATTGGCCACTACAAATGCACCCGACAATACAATCGCTGTACCNCTCAGCAATGATAGAACTAGATTAAGAGACTTCGACATTTTCAGCGATCCCCTCTTCATTCACGTACCAAGTCTGAACGCAGTTATTGTGATAAACATTATTTTCGCCACGCACACTGCGAAGCTGTTCTTTGGTTGGTTGAACATATCCAGTTTCATCCATTGCACGTGATTGAAGAAGCATTTCAGCCCCATCCCATTCAGTATCTAGGTAGAACCGTGTCAGAGCCTTACTGTCCCCCTGTTTTCCTAGGCGAGACGTCTGCCAAGTAACACCACCATCTTTGGACACATCAACTCGAGTGATCTTACCATGACCAGACCAAGCCAATCCAGAAATGACCATTGGGCCACTACCNTGTTTTATTGGCGACTGTGGACTTGGGGATGTAATGACTGATTTAGCATCCATTACCCATGTCCACTTACGGGCAGTACCATCTTTNAAGACATCGGTATATTTTGANGTTTCCTCGCGGCTTTCCACCGCAGTATCGACAATCTCTATACGNCGTATCCACTTAACCCACATATTGCCTTCCCAACCAGGAACAACCAAACGTACCGGATAACCATGTTCCATCCGCAAGGCTTCACCATTGGCTTTAAAAGCTACTAATACATCGTCGAGCGCTTTTTCCATTGGAATTGATCGACCATTTGAAGAAGCATCTGCTCCTTCCACAAACACCCATTTGTCAAAGGACATGTCAGCCCCTGCTTCTTTTAATAAAGCTCGAAGTGGAACCCCTGTATATTCCATATTGTGAATCATACCGTGAGTGAACTGCACACCATTCAGCTGNGCGCCCGCCCATTCCATGCCAGTATTGGCTGCACATTCACAAAAATATACATGGTTTTCACGGGGAAATCNTTCTAAATCTTCATAAGTAAANACGAGTGGACGATCCACCAAACCATTAATCATCAATCTATAATCTTCTTTACGCAGTTCGATTGCACCAGAATGATGCCGTTCAAAAGCACANCCTTGCGGAGTAATTGTTCCATCCAAAGCATGTATCGGTGTGAAATTGATGGAAGAGATCGGGGAGGCTGTTAACCACTCCACGTTTCGGCGTACAACATCAGATTCGAAACTAATCGGCAAACCATAGGGAGTTTCATCAACACCTACCCCAGTCATCGAAGCCCACTCCTGAGTTTCAGTGATAAGGGGATCACCTGAATTCGACCAAGCTGCGCTTCCTGTCACTCCAACTACGGTGGCTGCACTACCTTTTAAAAAAGCCCTACGGGATTTTTTTTGTTCAAATTCAGGCATTAGTGTCATCTCCATGGGTCATAGTTCTTGGCCTATTAATTTAACGTTACTATCACTTGATACACTTATCATGCCTTGTTTACGGATATAGTTTTCAACTACCTCCCAAATCTGCGGTCCCTCAGTACCTTCATTCACCGACGCCCAGCCAGCCACCGTATAAGACTTTTCTGGATCAATGCGTTCGCCCGTACTCAGCAATATTAAATCGCTAATCCTATTTCCTTGGGCTTTACTGACATCAATCGTATAGGCAATACCACCAGTACGTACCATGTCACCCCCTTGCTGATAATAGGGATCAGGGTTAAAAATATTGTCGGCAACGTCTTCCAAAATAACTTTTAAAAAATCACCAGTCATTTCAGATCGGTAAGCTTCGCCATAAGTTATCGCCGTCATATTAAAAATATCTTCACGCGTTATGTTTTGGTCCGGCAGTAATGATGGTCCCCAACGCACACCTGGGCTCAATGCAATTTCAGCATCACGCTCGGATAGCAAAGCATCGCAAATGAGGTTATCCCAAGTACCATTTAGGTTCCCTCGGCGGTAGAGTAGGCTGTTTGTTTGACCAACAACTTCGGAAAGCTCTCTTTGGAACGGTGCGCGTTGCTCATCAATCAGTACAGATACATTTTGATCCGGTTCAATCACGTCTGAAAAAATTGGAATAAGTTTTGTACGATATCCCATCATACGGCCATCGCGAATATCTAAGTCAACACGGCTGACAAACTTACCATTTGACCCAGATGCTATTATTATGGTTTCACCAACAATCACTGGTTCTGGAAGCGCATCATGGGTATGCCCAGATAAGATCACATCAATCCCAGGCACAACGCTCGCCATTTTCTTATCAACATCAAATCCATTATGAGACAAAAGGACAACACATTCGGCACCAGCCGCACGAACTTCATCAACCATCNCAGCCATATTTTCGTCACGTAGACCAAAACTGTANTCAGGGTACATCCAACCTGGATTTGCTATTGGCATATAAGGAAAAGCCTGCCCAATGACNGCGATTTTAGTACCACCACGTTCAAACATTTTATAAGGCGANAACATTTCAGACGGTTCATCCCATTCAGCNTCAAAAATATTTTGACCAAGTGCTGCAAATGGTAGTTNNCTGACAATTTNATTTATACGATCAGACCCCAACGTAAATTCCCAGTGGAAGGTCATTGCATCAGGCNTCAATGCATTCATAACATTTACCATATCCTGACCTTGGGTTTTGAGGCATGTATATGAACCATGCCATGTGTCCCCTCCATCCAATAAAATAGCATCGGGACGGTCCGCACGAATCGAATTTATTACTGTTGCAACTCGATCTAAGCCACCAACNCTTCCATATTCTTGGGCTAAAACCGTAAAACCATCAGAACTTAACGCATAGTGGTTGTGACTTCCATCTTTAATTCCGTAAGCAGCCCGAAAATCAGCCCCCGTGATATGAGGTACAGCACCCTTATTTTCTCCAACGCCAATATTCACCGACGGTTCACGAAAGTACATTGGTTTCAGCTGTCCATGAATATCAGTAATATGTATTAGTGACACATTTCCAAATGTNTTGAATTTCAGAAGTTGATCTTGNGTCATCTTATATTGNGCTGCCAANCGTCCACTTTGGCCCAGTCCAGACGNACCAACTATTGCAGAAGCCGCCATGCCAACTTGCAGAAATTCGCGCCGCGAAATCAACTATCCACTCCTNNAGAAANATCCANATTTTTGNATACTNTTGTCAAAAACAANCCTTTCACTGATCAAGTGACCCAGATCNTATGANCGAAGCTTAAACAATTTTTATGNGCTTCTTTGCTTCATANATGGACCCATCATCATCGTACCAGGTAAAAAAGAATTCACCTGCCTCTGGTACAACTGCATCAAACGCAAAATAAGGGTTGGTGGAAATAGAAGGTTCCAGAGTAACATCAATAATGTTTTGCCCATTAAAATCCGCAACGAAACGATTAATAATGGATCTTGGTATGATGTTGCCGTCTTCATCACGACGCTGACCGCTTTCCATTTTGTGCTTGATCAGAGTCTTGATCGTAATTGTTTCCCCTACAGCTGCAGTTTTAGGAACTTTAACGCGAGGACGTGCACCTTTTGCCATTGTCTTATTCTCCAAATAATTTCGAGTTAGCCACCACAGCCGCCAATTGTTACTTTTACTGCGGCTCGAGCAATCTGCCACGAACCATCTGCCATTTTAGCGAGGGCCATGACATTCTGTGTTTTGGCTAAGCGTACCCTCGTGGAGGCACCGCTTGTGGGGCTAAGCGGTCCAAAATTAAATGTCGCTGTCACCGGTTCAGGGTTGCCGTCTGCAAATAATGTTATTGAACTTGCACCAGGAGCCGAAACCTCTAACGGTACAGCGTTGCCATTTTCAGCAATTTCAGGTGCGACTAAGTCAATTAAACCTTCTCCCAATTCAGCACCACCCGTTAGAGCTGCAATCACATCTTCGGCAACTAGTGAAAATGCTGGCAAAGCGGCAAAGTTTGAGTAAACGAAAGTTCCTGCCCCAACAGCCAATAACTCTCTGCGTGAAAGTTTCATCGACGCTCTCCTAAATTGTTTAATCAAGCTTTTGCACATTTTTTGAGATTCACGCAACAACAAATTCAATTACGTGAATTTATTGTTCTGCTAGTAACTAATAGTGTTCCTAGCCAATCAAGTTGAACCAAGGCAAGACAACAGACATCCAGTTGGCAATAAGGTTCACTGTGTCAGTAGCAATAAATAATCCAAACAGGACCAATGCCCAGCCAGTAATCTTTTCAATGAGCCACAAATAGGGCCTAAATCTTTTCAACCATTTAATAAAATAATTGATAAATATTGCTGTAATAATGAAGGGTAAAGTCATGCCCAATCCATAAGCCATTAAAAGGTAGATCCCTTGTGTTGCAGTATCCTGCCCCGCTGCCAAAAACAGGATTACGCTCAGTATTGGACCAACACAGGGTGTCCAGCCAAATGCGAAAGTTAAGCCAACAAAATATGCGCCAAGAACACTGATACTATTGGTTTGATTTCTTCCAAATTGGAATTGCCTGAACAGCAAACTTATTTTAAGGATCCCTAAAAAGTTTAACCCCATGAGGACGATCACAGCTGCTGCAATGTATTTCAAGATATCGAAATAATCTCGAAATACCAAGCCAACGTAAGATGCTGAAGCGCCCAATGCCACGAAAACCGTTGTAATACCCATCGCAAAAAAACAAGCTGCAGAGACCGTTTTGATCATAGTCGAGCGGTTTATTTCTAAATTTGTGTTGATTTTCTGTATGCCAATACCTGTAAGATAACTTAGGTAAAATGGTACAATTGGCAAAATACATGGCGATAGAAATGATAACAAACCGGCCGAAAACGCCGCTATCAAAGTGATATCAAACATATTTTCAAGCCCTAGCATTTTGTTTTAAATTCAATTATTAGATTATGTATAAATGTACTATGTGGACAATTTTTCCAACATGAAAAAAAACCTGTTTATCATAGCCCTTTTTCTATTCTGCGGTATTGTACCACCCGTTTTTGCTCAAACCCAATTGTTGATGGCTGAGGAGGACGGTTGCTACTGGTGTAACAAATGGCATCAGGAGGTTGGGCATATCTATCCAAAAACACTGGAAGGCAAAGCAGCCCCATTAATCAATTTTGACCTGCATAATGGCTACACAAATGTTGATTTTGCAAAAGGGATAAGTTTTACACCAACATTCATATTAATAAATGATGGAACAGAGCTTGGGCGAATAGAGGGCTATCCAGGAGAAGACTTTTTTTGGGCCTTGCTTGGTATGCTTTTTAGCGAAAATAATATACCCTTGGATCAATTGGACGGTTGATAATGTCAGTGGCTACAGAAAAAAAAACCAATAAAGTTTCAAATTCTCGATCACATATTCCGGTATTTGATATCAATATGAACTCTGAAGACATGGAGCGCATGATAGGTAACGCAGAGCGCGCTGCGAACTTTCTTAAAGCCCTTGGCCATGAAGGCAGGTTGATGATTTTGTGCCATTTAGCTTCTGGCGAAAAATCAGTAACCGAGCTTGAGGATTTGCTGTCATCTCGTCAAGCAGCCGTATCGCAACAATTGACCCGTCTGCGCTTAGAAGGTTTAGTAAAACCACGTCGCGATGGGAAAACCATATATTACAAACTAACAGACAACCGAGCCCGTGAAATTATTGAAGTGGTGTATGATTTATTTTGTAGGAATGGTGATTGATCAGCACATACTTTAGATCTTCAGAGGAGACGACGTGTTAGAGTTGCTAGGGGAGGCAAACAGTTCGGCCTTGNTCGGCCTTATTGGCGGTATTGCACTTGGCCTTGCCGCACGGATAGGACAGTTCTGTACCTTAGGAGCTATCGAGGATCTTCTATATTCATCTGACAACAGGCGATTTAGAATGTGGGGTTTGGCTATTGGAGTCGCTATTATTGGAACCCAATTAGCATACCACNTTAACCATCTGGATATTAAACAAACAATTTATTTATCTCGGGTTTGGGACCCCTTCGCCACTATTACTGGTGGTTTGATGTTTGGATATGGCATGGCGCTTTCAGGTAACTGTGGGTTTGGAGCTTTGGCGCGTTTAGGCGGTGGCGATATAAGATCCTTGTTAATTGTAATAGTTATGGGATTATCCGCCTATTTCATTATGTCAGGTCCGTTGGCCCATACCCGTATTTTGTTATTTCCAGTCGAAACAAATGCATCAACACCCCAAAGTTTTGGCCAGCTATTTCATTTGATGTTTGATATAAACGCCTTGACAACAGGGCTTTTCATTGGCGTTGGCTTGATAATTGTTTCTTTGGCAAATCGATTGATGTTGACATCATGGTCGACAATTTTCTGGGGGTTTGTGGTTGGGCTTTCCGTTGTATCAGGTTGGATCGGAACCCAATGGATTGCCACACATGGATTCAACGAGGAGCCGGTTGTAACCCACTCTTTTTCAGCACCAATAGGCGAGACCATTTTATATTCCATGACCGCATCTGGGAACTCAATTTCATTTAGCGTCGGGTCGGTACTTGGGGTTGTGGTGGGTGCTTTTCTTGGAAGTATTTTCAAGGGCCAATTCCGGTGGGAAGCCTGTGATGATCCACGAGAGCTGGGAAGACAACTTTTTGGTGCAATCCTGATGGGATCAGGTGCCGTTTTAGCCGTTGGGTGTAGTATTGGTCAGGGAATTTCTGCTTTTTCTACGATGGCTTTTAGCGCTCCAGTCGCATTCATGATGATTTTAATTGGAGCGCGGATCGGATTACGCCAAATGATCGAGTAGTTTTTAATTAATCAGGTTCTGATTATTTACTCATCAAA
>NZVF01000091.1 GCA_002698165.1 Planktomarina sp.
TCTGAGGCGATAGATTGGCCCTCGAGGCGCCACCCGCGTCCTCGCCCGCAGTCCACAACGTGATGATCGCGAACACGAGCAAGGACACCAAACCCGAGCTACGGGTCCGTAGGATGCTCAGGGAGGCCGGGTACCCCGGCTACAGGCTCCACTGGAGGATTGATGACGAGGACGGGCGGTACGTTTGCCGGCCGGACATCACCTACCCCGGGAGGAGGCTGGCGATCTTCGTCCACGGTTGCTTCTGGCACAGGTGCCCGACATGCGACCTGGGGTTGCCGAAGACCAACACGNACTTCTGGAAGCAGAAGTTTGAGAGGAACGTTGACAGGGACAACAGAAAGGAGTTTGCTCTACTAGATCAGGGTTGGGATGTCCGAACAATCTGGGAGTGTGAAATAGAAGATGGAAGTGATTTTCTATTGAATATTTTACTATCTATGTGATGATGACGAACTCCCAGCCCCCATCAATCTCGGTGATTANTGGTGGATTCAAGCCGAGTCTCTTGAGGAGTGTTGGAATATCATGTAGCGATTCCGGGTCGTCGCCACATAGGCTGATAGTTGTCCCTTGCGGATTACCTCGTATCGCTTTCCTCGCCCTTTGTACNGGGATGGGGCATCTGAGGCCCATAACATCCACCTTTATCGAATCGTCTGACAATACAATTCCTCAGTTATCAAGACACTTTCTGAGTGTTCGGACCCAGTCCCCCTCGGTCGTTGCTATCGCCATAAGATTCTCTACACCCCTCTCCCAATGGGCCTTCAGAACGCCCCTCCACTCCTCGTAACTNTCGGGTGACTGATGCCTTATTACAAGCGCCAACCATAGGGGGGTATCTTCCTTGAATAGCGTCTTCCCCCTAATGTGCTTGGGTCCGCACTCCATCAGTATACCATTCTCCAAATCCAAAGAAGAAGGTTTCCAATCTGGATTTATTACTCCGGTAGATATCGATATTGCCATCCCGAGTCTGGAGATATGGTCCTCCGAAGATTCCGCCATTGATGCCAGAAACTTTAGCCTGGAATGCGTGAGATTGTGACTCTGNAGGGTTGTCGANTCGAGTCTGTCAAGCTTACTCATCTCATCTGCCTCCAAAGAATGTNCTCAGATCNGAGNTTATTGCCTCTACTGAGTTCTCCGANACCTCTCGGACNAGGATTTGTGAACCAAGGACCCCNGATTCCTCCAATTCTTCGAAAAGCCCGCCTGCCAAATCATCACTCGTGGCAAGTACGACGACCTGTTGAGAAAGCTGTGGGTAGAATCTAGTCACTGACCAGCTCTTGTGCTCGCTGTCCATACGAGAGGTCGGCGTATCGATGATTACTGGGAGAGGCAGTGCCCATTCGGTGGAAGCCCTTCTGAGGGCGTAAATGAGTGCGAGTCCGACATGCTGCCTCTCGGTCGCTGAAAGGTCTCTGTCAAGCCAATTTCCCTCAAAGCCCCTCATTGAGAGTGTNGTGCTGTAATCATCCGTATCGATNGATATTTGTTGTAATCTTCCTGATTTCCTAGATAGGAGTTCGAATCCCTCTCTGAAGGAGGTCTCGAGAGGCTCGGCGAAAGACTTCCTTACCCTCTCCGTCACTAGTTCAGTGAGTCTGAGTAGGTCGTCTACCCTGGAAAGCCTACGATTAAGGAGTGAGTCGGAATCCTCTCTCTGCCTTATTTCGTCTATTCTCTTCTCCACATCCCCGATAGCTACATCTGCTTGTGAAATCTGTCCTTTGTATTGGGCAATTTCTGCTTGCTTTACGCCTATCTCCTTCGCGAGTTCTTTGAGTTCCTCTGCCTTTTCCGAGATTCCCATCCCCGCAGTAACTGTCTTTAGCTTCTGCTCGACGATTTCGAAATTATGGAGTCTGCTTATCGCCTCCTCGGAGCATTCTAATATTCTCTCCCTAGCATCGCTCATCCCGAGCTCTGAAAATCTTCTGATGAGCTTCTCTATTGAGGGGATNTCCAGCTCGGCAAGTGGGGATTGGATGGCTTCGTTNGGAGATTCNATCATCTTCGAGCCTGTGNTGATTAGTTTNCCCGCNATATTGGCTCCAATTCCACTTTCATCAATTACATTGCTTAGGAATTGCATATNTTCCTCCGCCCTCCTGACGGATATCTTGGATTCCATGACCTCCTCAAGCCTCCATATTTCGAGGTCGGAGGGGAGGCCCGCGACTACGAATGGGAGTGCTTCCATCAGGTGATGGTGTAGCTCCCTTCTGGAGCTCGTCAATTCGGACTGTCCTATGGCATAGTCCATCCGCAACTGTACGTTTTCCGTCCCCCCTGCCTTGGTCAGATTCTCTATCTCTTCCTGAATTTGAGTAATTCTGTTGGAACATTTATTCGCATTGGACTCTGCTTCTAGTAGGGTCGNCTTTCTTGCTACTTGTTCCTCCTCGAAACCGGCATGCATCTCGAGTAGGGTGTTGATACTATCCTCTTGGCCCTCGGGTGCCAGAGACCTCAGTGTTGATCTCTTTGTGTTGTCCAAATGCCTCCTCATTCTATGTAAGAGCCCTATTCCTGTCGCGTCATCGATTCCCCTGACAATATCATCATCGATTCTCTTTGGATCTAAATGGCTCAGTTTTTCGCCATCTACCAAGAATCTGGTCATAGCTGCATGAGGGAGAAAATCCTCAATCCACCTCTCTGCCAATCCAGCCCTGGTTTCTCCATGGAGCCTTTGTAGCGGTTTGCCATCTATCGTGATTCCCGACTCCTCAAAAATCCCTCCTTCGGACTCGTCCAAAATCCAATATGTCCTGGTAATTCTGATATTTCCTAGGGCGTCATCATTCATCTCCAAGCTCAAGGAGGTCATGCCGCTGTCATCGGCATCAACGCTGTGTGCCTTGGCCATCCAATCCAGGAAATCCCTGTTTGGATATATGTGAGAGAATCCTTTTTTTCCGTATAGTGATACATGAATCGCATCCATAATTGTCGTCTTTCCGAGTCCATTCTTCGCTGCAACAACAGTTACTCTTCCGTCACCGTAGAGAGGTATGTGGTGCTCTCCNGAGAATCTCTTGAAGTTCCTCATACTGAGCTTTGTGAATCGTACCATCACTCGTCCCTCCTTTCACTATCCACCATATCGATGAACTTCTTGGTAAATCTGGGCTTGGATGTGTGTCTCGAGGAGTGTTCCTCGTCTAGCATNTCCCTGAAAAGCTTCGAGAGACTCTCGAACTCTATTGGATCGACCTCCTTNGCGAGCTCTAGGATGGTGTCGTAGTCAATTTCCATCTGTGCTTCCTCCTATCTTGCTGTCTAGTAAGAGGGCTAGATTAGCCTGCTCCTCTGCCCATATCTGCTTAATCCTGTTTTCCTCCTCGGGAGTGATTAGCTCGTCTCCAATCCTCTCCTGCATATCCTTGAGCTTCTGGAGTAGATCCCTGCGATAGTCCATTGTGTAAGATCCGACACCGACCGAGCCGTCCCTCTGCACCAGGGTGACTCCCCTTCTATTTCGTCCGTGGACCCTGTTCTCAGGAAGGTTCCTCTCNCTCCTGAGGTCATCCCTNAAGTCCGCGAGCAGGGTCAGGCTCTCTAGGTCGTAGCCGTCCCTACCTGACCCTATCATCTCCCTCAGCGAGCTGTCTACCTCCACCACTGTACATGTCCAGCATCCAAAACGGCTACCTGCGCATGTCTGCTTACTGGCATCATGGATGACAGGGCACTCACCGCTCGCCGCATCCTTGTAGAGCACGGCGAGTCCTTGATTCACCTCGTAGAACGGGTTCTGCCCCCCTCCNGTCCAATCAGGCTTAATCAGGTAGTCCCAGACGTCCTCGGTGGACCAGTCCTCGATGGGTCGTATTACACCTGCCGAGGGCATCGTCCCATGGGAGTGTATGTCCGTTCCCATTCTGCTGTGGGCCTCCATGGTCCTCTTCCTCGATATGCTCTCATCGAATCGAGTACCGAGTAGGAAGTGTGCGACGGGGGGACTTCCGAATACCTCGACATTCTGCTCTATGAACCTCTGTTGCGGTCTTATCTTCATCCTGTCAGTGCACCATCTGAACTCCCTCACGGGCGTCGGGTAGCCNCTTCCAATCAGATTCACCCAGAACGTCTGGTCGACCTCGGGCGAGAGCTCCACCACCTCTACTGGGAGCTCCCTGTCCTCGACGTACTGACGGAGCTCCTTGATGAACGAATGCACGTGGTCTATCACCGGTGGGGCCTCCACCAATGTGTTGACGCAGGTTACGAAACACCTCTTCCTGTTCCTGATTGGGGGAGGGAGGCTTTCGAGCGTCTCGAGCATGTGCATCGTGACCGCTGTACTGTCTTTCCCCCCGCTGAGACCTACCACCCAGGGTATGTCGGCCGTCTCGATGAAGAGTGACCTAAGGTCTACCATGAAAGCTCGTTATCCGTCAAGGGTCTTAATGATCGTGGCTAAGAATGTCATCTGCGATGGATGTCATCGCTGCTTGAGTGAGATATCTGCTCATCTTTCTGTTCGGGTGACCCAGAGGCAAGTGGGAGTTGCCTTTTGCGTCTCCAATTTTCGTGAATATTACTTTGCTATCTCTCTGCTTTCTAAATGGATTATCATAGAATGGCGATTCTTGCTCGGCAAGAATCCTGATGTCATCAGCGAGTTCTTCATCCGTGTCTTGAACAAATTTGTAGTTAGACTCCCAGAGCCCAAAACCGAGTAATGACACGTCTCCCAATTTTGTTCCACTGTTCGCTTCAAAAATACAGAAAGAGGGTAGCCATAGTGAATCTCTGAGCTCATCATCTGGTAGCATTTGTTCGGGAGACAGATTGAGGAAGTTTCCCTCTGAGTCTGTAAGCACAATTCTTGGACCTATTGGAGTGGGGTTTAGTGGTTTACCATCTTCTCCTAATCTCAATGATTTCTTTGCGCTGTTTGCGTTGAGATTTGAGATTGCAGTATTTATTTCAGAAGAAAGTTTGCTCAAGCAAAAGTTTCGAACTGCGGTGCCGTTCGTGGCTTTATCCCAGAGGGGCTCCTCTAGTCCCAATTCTCTCAGAGGCTTACCGATGTAGGGTTCAAGTTGGCTTTTTATCTCCTTATTGACGATGTGATGAATCTTCCAGACTAAGCAGTCAGTGCCATACCTCTTCTGTATGTCAAAGCGTGTATCGGCTTCAACTATTTTTCTCATGACATCAGTGGTCCTATCGTTGATGTTATCTCTTGATTTGTCGAGAAGTGGCTTGCTCCTCAGAAACCTTCTGATATCACCGAAGCGAAGGCCTCGAATCGGCAGAGCTTCTCTTATGCTGGGGCATTGTATGATCTGGGATAGGGTTGGCTCTGGAGGCATGTGGTGATCGAGTATCTCTAACGCTGTTGCTCCGTGTATCGGCTTGAGCCCGGGGAAGTTCGGCTCCTCTCGATCCGGGAAGTTCTGCACGCGCTCAAAGAAGTGCTTGTAGATGGCATCATCCACCTCGATCGATCCTTGTTGGGAGTCGTTGATGGCCTCGAAGAGTGGGGGGTACGCCTCCATGGAGACCGGTAGGAGGGACTCTATGTTGCCCCCCATTCCCCTTCCAGTCATGTTCGCGGAGCCTATCATCGCATGCTCACCATCCACCACGTATGCCTTCAGGTGGATTGTGCGGGGCATCCTATCATGGTCAACCCTGAGCGTCCAGCCGTTGTCCCGGCAGAGATGGTATGTCTCTAGGTGAGAAGAACCGAAGAGAAGGTCCCTGTCCCTCCAAGAACATATTACGGTGACGTCGATCCCTTCAGGGGCGCCTGACAAAACGTCAGAAAGCGTTCCTGGAGTCAAATAGGGACTAATTATGAGGATCTCAGAATTCGCTCTGGAGAGATGCTTCCTGAGCTCATCAAGTCGCATCTCAATCCTCTTCGTACTCGTCATCATCGGGCGGGAGGAAGTCCTCGGCGTACCTGCCCCAGTCCCTACGAATCCTCTGTAGGTTCCTTCTATCTCCTCCATCTGCCTCGTCCTCCAGCTTCGCGTATGAACCGATGATGAGCTTCAGTGCGGCGGTAGCATGCACTACCTTTCTCCTGAGCTGGCTCTCGGATAGTTCCTCGTTGGTATCCACGTCGTCCAGTACCTGGAACAGGTGCTTGTAGGCGACGTGATTCTCGTTCATGTAGACGATAAGAGATCCCACCTTTGCCTCGGGCGAGAAGAATACGTCCCCGTCGATCCTCTTGCCGGCGAATACCATGTCGTACTGCATCCTCCCAACCATGTCCAACAGGTACTCTGCGAGCTCCTCGTTAGCGCCCTCCTCCTTGAGCTGCTCCCTGAGGGCGGCGATCCTATCATCCCTGTCGGCTATCATGGTCTTGTCCGAAGCGCCCGTGATTCCCTTGGCCCTGCGCTCCCTAATCTGCTTCGATGCTATCTCCTCTGCCAGCTTGTGCCTTTTGTTCCTAGCTGCCTTCTTCTTAGGAGAGGAGGCTTCAATCTGATTGCGGAGCTGGTCTATCGTCTTCTTCATCTTGTCTCGGAGATCCAAGCATATCCACGTCTCGTACTCCTCCTCCTTGAGACGGTCCCTCACTTGCTTGTTGGTCTCGTCGTCGTGCTCCCTGAAGTAGTCCATGTCCTTGGANCTGACCTCGTTGAGCCTCTGTGCGTGCTGCTTGTTGTTGGACACGTCGAATACGTGGTCCATGCCCTTCCCGAAGCATACCTCTGCTCCCCACCACCTCTCGTAGGCGACGTTCTTGCCCTGCGCCCAGCTGTCATCGAGCTCTAGCTCACGGTCCTCCCTGATGATGGAGAGACCCATGTTCTTGCGTGCGTGCTTGCCGTGTGGCTGACCACCCCCCTTTGCCGCTAATGAGCTCTCCTCAACGAATCCATGGCCCATGCGTGTGAGCTGCTTGGCTATTGATACTGTGAACCTGATCTCCTGCTTTGAGGTGTCTCCGGTCTTAGGGTCCGTCACGTCATAAGTGAATACCTGCGTCTCCCCTGCCTGTTCGAAGGCGGGGCTGACAGGAGGGTCGTTCGCGTTCGCGTCCGGGTCCAGATATAGGGGGTCGTTGGCTCGAAGCATCCAGCTATGGTACTCGTCTTCCCCGATGTTTCCATCGCGGTCTCGGTCTGTGTACCTGAGCTTGAAGGGCGGCTTGTTGTCATAGGCGACCATTTTGATGCCGACTTCACCGGATCTGATCATCTTCCTGTACATCCTTCCGATGAGGAACTCGGCGTTGTTGTACAAGCCGGTGCTCGTCTTCCACTTCAGTCTGTCCAAGTTGGACCAAATGATGAGCGTCCCGGAATCGTCATCCCAGATTTGAGAGGCNNCCATCCACTTCTCGGGAATCTCCNTGGGGNTCGGTTCNGGAATCATCGNNAACGAGCTTGGCTCGTCCAAGTCGAAGTACGTCCAGTGCGCATTGCCGATGCCACCCTCATCTGGTGTCCAGCTCCATATGTCGACCCTTCTGCATTGGGAGAGGGTTGCCTGCGGCAGGCCCACGCCGAACTTGCCCATCTGCTTGCCCCCGGACGCGGATCGGCNCCACTGCCTCTGGTTGGCTCCGTCCTGGTACCTCAAGGAGCATCTCAGCTGGAACGGGCTCATCCCATTGCCGTTGTCGAGTATGCCTATCTCCTCTATCTTCCACCTACGCTGGCTGCCGGAGGTACTGAGTCCCTCGAACATGATTATGTCGATGTCGTGGGCGTCCTCCTCGATCGAGTTGTCTACCAGCTCGCCCAATGCGTAAGCCGTGTTCTTGTAACCAGCGTCGCGGAGCGACTCTGGGGGGCCTGTGGAGAAAAATCCCCAGTTTTCATCTGTGTTGTCTTCCATTTGTATCACCATACGTCTTCCCAGTTTGTGAATCCCTCAACCAAATCTCCGAATCCAGGCAGGTTGGTATCCACGACCGTCCATATCTCAGCCGTCTCCGTCCCTCCAACCTTAGCGCCCCTAATCGCTCTTCCTACCATCTGGGAGTACAATACTAGGGAGGCAGTGGGCCTTGCTATGACTGCGGCACTGGTCTTGGGGGCATCGAAGCCGGTCGTCAGGACGCCGTAGTTGCATAGCACCCTCGGCTCGCCCCCCTCCTCCTTGAACCTGGAGATTGCTAGCTTCCTCTGGTTATACTCCGTGGCACCAGTCACGCAATCAGAAACATGGCCCCTCATCTCGAGCATCGCAGATATCTCCTTCGCATGGCCGACGTTGGTGGCAAACAGAAGAATCCTGTCATGGCGGGTAAGCAGATCCTCGACCTTCTCGATGATGAATGCGTTCCTCATCCCGTCTGCCGAGAGGGCTTGGAGCATTGCCTTGGGAATATCCTTCCCATTCGCGATGCTATCGAGGTCGAGGGTGCTGGATGCAGGGGAGTCGTATTCAAGCTCCTCGAAGCTGACCTTGGAGAGGTATCCCTCATCTACGAGGTATGTTATCGGGGAGGAGTATCCCTCGACTTCCAGTGAGACTTTTTTGTTNTTATAGAACGTAGAGAGCTTCATGTCCTCGTCTATGTCACTCCAAGTCCTACCAGGAGTGGCTGTTAGGCCCATGAAGCGACAGTCGGGATTCTTGCTCATGACGATGTCTATGGGCATCTTCCAAGTGGTGGCTATCGATTGGTGGGCTTCGTCGAATATTATCAGGGAGATTCTGGGAGCTAGCCAATGGAGGGCTGTCTGATTCTTCTTCAGATGGCTCCATAGCTTGTCCAGGCCAGCTACTATGATGCCGTCCTCCGTGTCCTCCCACTTATGGCTCTTGAAGAATCGCCGGACCTTGATCTCTCGGTCGCCTTGGAAGGACCAGGCCTTCTCAAACTCCTCGGCCGCCTGCTCGCAAAGCTCCTCCGAGTGGGCAAGCCAGAGTATCAGCGTCTTATCGGCGTTATTCAGATGCTTTGTCGCGAGATTCATTGCTGTCCTCGTCTTCCCTGATCCAGTGGGCATGTGCAGTATCGCCCTGCCTCCCTCTTCTTCGAGGATTTCCTCAATTCTGTTCAGGGCTGTCCTCTGATGGGGGAAGAGCCCGTGCCCCGGCATGACGACGGTGATAGTGTCCTTCTCTTCGGGGAGTTCTTCCGGCTCAGGACTATCCACGTGGAAGAACCTGAGTAGTATATCCTCCCTCTTGCTGTTCTTTCTTATTTTGGCCTTGGATAGCGCCCCGTAAGGTGAGCCACTGTGCTCTAATCCGAGTTGGAAGGCTAGTGACTCCGCATCCCTCTTCCTTAGCGAGTCGGTCACTACCTTCCTGGATGTGGGGTCTCTAAGAATACCGACCTCTCCTCTTATTTTCAAAGCGAACCCAACGAGTACATCTTGGTCAGATGATTCGTTGCCCATTGCGTGTATCATCCTCATTTGCTCTCGGCCGATGATATCAGAAACCCCGTCCCCAAGTTGTACTAGCACCTCAGACAAGGCGGGCATATCCAATAGTAAGATTACTTATTATATGAATTTCTCTGGTGGATGAGATTATTCTAGATTATGATGATCGGTATCTTGAAGAACCTTGGGTCATCAGAGGGATTGATGCGCGTAGTCGAGCTCTTCGCAGGTGTCGGTGGTTTTCGAGTAGGGCTGGAAGGGGCACGCGATACTGATGNTGGCGGATTCCAAGTAATCTGGGCAAACCAATGGGAGCCTTCGACCAGGAAGCAGCATGCAGCGGATGTGTATGTGGAAAGATGGGGGATGACTCAGACTGAGGACCCCCTGGTATTCAGTACCGAGGATGGGGATATCTTCGTTAACGAGGATATTTCCCTAATCGATGCAGAGTCGATACCCGACCACGACCTTCTTTGTGGGGGGTTTCCCTGCCAGGATTACTCGGTGGCTAAGACTCTTCAGGATGCACATGGGATAGCAGGGAAGAAGGGGGTTCTCTGGTGGGAGATTCACAGGATACTGGAAGCTAAACGCCCACGTTACCTGCTCCTGGAGAATGTGGACAGGTTGCTCAAGTCACCACGTAGCCAGAGGGGCAGGGACTTCGCTGTGATGCTCGCGTCCCTGAGTGACTTGGGCTACCTCGTTGAATGGCGGGTAATCGATGCATCGGAGTATGGATTCCCACAGAGGAGGAAGAGGGTCTTCGTATTCGGGGAGCATATGGGAAGCATGTCTGATGCGAAATCGAAGTTGCATTATGAGGGTGTTCTCTCGAGTGGTTTCCCCGTACACGAAATCGGAATAATAGACGATTTCCAATTAGGAGGCGACGATGAAGACCTAGCCGATATCTCCGATAGTTTCAACTCAGTGAAGGGGGATTCTCCAAGCCCATTCAAGAATAGTGGAGTAATGGCGAAAAGGCATGTCTGGACAACGAAGACAGTAGCGAAGTATGATGGAGAGAGGAAGATGCTAAGGGACGTATTACAAACCCCGGGGAAGGTTGCAGATGAATTCATTCTCGATACTGAATCAATTCTGAGAAAGAAGGGATGGATATACCTCAAAGGAGGGAAGAAGGAATTACGAGAGGGTACAGATGGTTTCACCTACAAGTATTCTGAAGGACCTGTGACGTTCCCAGATGCATTGAATAGGGCTTCCAGAACGATTGTTACTGGAGAGGGCGGAAGAGGTCCTTCGAGATTCAAACACGTAATCAAGTTCAGACCGACGAAGGGGCAGAAAGAAAGACTTGGGCTTGAGGGGGAAGATCATTCGAAAATTAGGTACGCAGTTGGTCTAAAGAAATCTGAGTGGTTGAGGAGATTGACCCCCGTGGAGCTGGAGAGGCTGAATGGATTTCCAGACGAGCATACAGATTCCTCTAGTGATGGACGTAGAGCGTTCTTCATGGGAAATGCTCTGGTCTGTGGTATTGTTTCTAGGATTTCAAGAGCATTACTTGATTATCATGGTGAGTAGTCTTCAATGAGTCTCATTCATGGATATGACGAAATAANCGTTGTTCAAATCGAGAGGTACACTCATTTTCCATCNANGAGCTTCATCGCGTCCTTGAACCCCTTGTCCTCCAAGTGGGTCCTGTCCTCCAGCTTCTCCTTCTGGGCGTCCCCCTGCTCCCTCTCGTAGCTGACTACTTTCTTCTCCTGCGTGGGCTTCATCCTCGGAGCCCCCGCCTTCTTTCTGTTGAACGGCCATATCGGTGTCATGGCCTGTGAGCGGGGTGTTCGCGCATTAAGGCACCGGAACAGGCTATTCTGGCTGTTTTACCGGTTCTTTCTTGGGAAGTAGTCCGAAGAGGCTCATCAGGCAGGGGAGCAGTATGACGCTTGAGGCGAGTGCGAGGAGGATCGCGACGACGAACGCCTGTCCGAATAGCCTCAGTGGCAGTAGGGAGCTGAGGTTGAGCACGGCGAACCCCCCGGCGGTCGTCAGGGCCGCGGCCGTCATCGCCCTCCCGGTGGTCGCGTTTGTGGTCGACACCCACCTCGAGATGCCGGCTAGCGGGTCATGCTCGATCTCCTCGTCGAGCCTGGTCACGAAGTGGACCGCGTAGTCGACCCCAAGTCCGAGGGTTAGCGCGCCTATCGTCACTGTCTGCGAGTTCAGCTGGTACCCGAGCCATCCCATGAGCCCGTAGACCCATACGACCACTATGGCCAGTGGCATCCACATCACGAAGCCCTTGAGGGCTCCTCTGGATGCCCTCTCCTCTCGGGAGACGTTGATTCCGACCAGCATCAGCAGGATCATCCCTGCCACTATCCCCGTTGAGGCGACAGCCGACCTAGCCACGTCCTCGCTGATCTGAGCTAGGATGATTCCCCTGCCTGAGACCCTGTAGACGTCTCCGTTCTCACTGAGGTCCCCGTTCANGCCNTCCAGGAAGTCCACGGTCTCCTGCCAGTCCAGTGACGGNGCGTAGAAGCTGATGACCGCCTGCTGGTGNTCGGCNCTNAGGTACCTGAANGTCAGGTCCTCGTTGTCCTCCGCCCATGCNCGCATCTGGNCCCACTGGGGGNCGTCCGTGTCGAGGGNGTCCAGTATGGCCCTGAGGCTCGCNTCCCTNGTGGCCTCTATCTCCAGCACCNCCCACAGNCCNGTCTGCTCCGATATGCTCGTNTCGGAGTCCAGCACTGACATCGCANCGAGGTAGTAGGACCTGCCCTCGTCGCTGAAGACNNTNGCATCCATCACGACGTANACNGGGGCGGTGTTCTGTCCTGCGAAGTCGTCNCTCAGNGTCAGGAAGTCNGCGACGACTGGGATGTCGTCATCCAGCTGGTCCCTGAAGTCGAAGCCGATCTCCAGCTGGGATACACCAGCCCCTATTGGCAGGGATATCAGGAGGGCCGCGACTATCACGGTCATCGGATTGAGCGCCTGCTCGCCAGACCACTTGGAGAAAGCGCTCTCCTCGACCCTGACTGACCTCTCGAGAGCGATCTTCTGTGGCTTGAGCAACGTGAGCAACGCAGGTAGCGCGGTCACTGAGAGTAAGTAGATGAAGAACAGCCCGACGGCTATCACGGTACCGAACACGACTAGGAAGTTCTGTGCGGAGAGCCTGAAGCTCAGGAATCCCACCATGTCGGTGAATATCGCTACGACCAGTGCCGCGGACGTCAGGACGGTTCCAGTCTTGATCGCCCTGGCCCTGGCCTCGGCTGGGAAGTCCGCCATCGTGGATCTCCTCTCGGTGTCAGAGTTCACGAGCTCCTCTCGGTACCGGAGTACCACGTGGAGGCCGTAGTCCACACCTATCGCGAGAAGTAGTATCGGTATGCTGTTCATGGCGCCGTTGAACTCCAGCCTCAGTATCCCGGCCACTCCGTATGTGGCCCCTATCGCCAGAAGCGTCAGCAGTATTACCACGCTGGTGTCCCTGACGCTTCGGAACTGCCTCCATAGGATGATTCCGAGAATGACTATCGAGGCGCTGGTGAGTATGCCGATCTCCGCGCCGAGGTTACCTGCCTGCTCCTCCGCGAACCTGGAGAACCCGAACACCGTGATTGTGGAGTCGTGTGACTCCGCCACTGCCTGTAGCGCGTCGTCTAGGGAAACGGTCATGTCGCTGACCAGCGGGGAGACCTCGGTGTCGAGCTCCACTCCGTGAGCCGTTGGATCCGTGTCGATAGCGAGGGACACCAGCGCCTTGTCGGCCTGGGCCCATGGGTCCCCCCTGGAGTCCGCGGGGAGCATGCTCATGATCGGGGCCCTGAGGTCTATGTCCTGGAGCGCGCTAAGGGGAGAGAGGAGGGCCATCGCCTGACCCTGGAGAGGCGCGATGGTTGCTGTCTGAGTCTCGTTCCTGTTCTCGGTTAAGGACGAGGCTGTTCCGATGAGTCCCCCGATCGCACCTGCGTTGCTCTCGCCCGAGTCCAGCCTGACTTGCCACTCCTGCGGGCTTCCCGGTGACCATCCTAGCACATCTTCTGATGTGGGGAAGTTGGTGTCGGGGACACTCGTGAGAAGTGACAGTGCCTGCCCCACAGCCACGCTGAGGTTCTCGTCACTGGCTGTTGATACCTCGTTGAGGGCCTCTTGGAGCCCTTCCGACCATGTGTCAGAGCCGGGGTCCTGTACCTTCTGCCAGAATATGACAGAGCTCGCGGGCCCGGAGTGCGCGGAACCCCCGAAGAGCCCGTAGTGGTAGTCGGACATCTCTGGGTTGGTGATCATCTCGTACTCTGTCTCTGCTAGGAGCTCCCATGCCGCCTGGCTGGTCTGCAAATCGCCTGGCTCGAATCTCACGATTGCCCTGATCAGGTCGATGTCCACGGTGTACGTGCTCTCCACCTCGTAGAGGAGGTCCGTCGTCTCGTTCTCGGGGTAGAACGCGTCCTCTGAGTTGTCGAAGACGATGAACTGGGCGAACGAGGATAGCGCTAGTATGCCTATGACTGCCACGGCTATGGCTGTCTTCGGCCTGTCCACGGATAGCTCGCTTAGTCTGTCGAAGGGGTTTCTCACCTGGCTCACTCCTCCTCTTGTACGGTAACGAGGGAGTCATCGTCGCCTGGGAGCAGTATGGCTCCTATCAGCAGGATTGGGATAACTAGGAAAACCATTCCGATTAGCTCGGATTCGAGGGAGAGGGAGATGCCCGGGCCTATGTAGAGGCCCAGAAGGAACATGCCTAGCATGATTCCTATGAGCTGCGTATCGCTGGCTCCTGTGTCGATCTTCGTGTTGGTCCCGGATCTGGCCACCATCCATATCAGCAGTCCGAGAAGCANCAGNATNGGGATTGTCTCTATNGCNCCNTCCCCNGANAGGCCCATGCCCTCCCCTTCCCTGAGNGACTGGTCGACTAGGTAGAGNAGNCTGGCGGCNAGTACNAGGATGACNAGCGAGATGCCTACCATGACCGGGGNCTGGCTGGCCTTTTCATCGCTCATCGNNCCACACCCCCTTCAGCTAGCTCNACTCNCTTGCTCATGCCGTCCCGNACCCTCCTGATTAGTCCTGCGCGTTCCATNCGCGATAGGACACGGCTTGCCTTGGAGTCCGAGAAGCCGCACNTCTCGATGAGCTNCTTCTGCCACATCGAGCCGTCNTCNCCGTTTCGCGTGCTGNNCGAGAGAGCGTCCATGACTGCCCTCTCGTCAGCNGAGAGCATTGGGAGGGGGGCNNCTTNCNCCTCTGGTGCCTTCTCTGNTGCCCTGCTGGGATCGTTGAGCCA
The DNA here is from genome assembly GCA_002698165.1 of Planktomarina sp. Classification (GTDB taxonomy): domain Bacteria; phylum Pseudomonadota; class Alphaproteobacteria; order Rhodobacterales; family Rhodobacteraceae; genus Planktomarina. Next base: position 14,614 of record NZVF01000091.1, read on the forward strand.
TGTCAGGGATACTCCGATCACGATACCTATGCTAGTCAGGAAGAGGGAGTACAGGAGGTANGGGGCGGTTCCGCTCATGGCATCGTTACTCANTGTGAAGGGGAANGCTATCAGTAGCACCAGCATGAATCCCCCCAGTGCCAGTGTGAGCCTGGCCACCCTGTCCATCCTGGCTTGGGTNGACGGACCGNTGGACTCAGCCATGTGACTGCCTACACTGTCGTGGTTTGAAGTTTGGGCGGCTCGGTGCGGTCGNGCGCACCGAGCCGTTTGCGTTGTCAATATGGGTGATCAGTAGCACAGNTGCCTTTCTTCNGACCATGTTCCGCCGTTGGCCTCGCACTCCTCCTGGGAGCTGGCCTCGTTGTCTGAGTCGTCCTCTCGGTCGTCCTCTGATTCCTCTGGCCTGTCGGACTCNTCTTCAGCGTCGTCGCTGGAGTCGTCGTCCTTGTTGCAGTCCCTGTCGTACTCGGGCCAGACGCAGGTTGATGTGNCGTCATCGTCGACCCATNCACCTCCTCTCTCCTCGCATACTTCTTGTGGNATCTCTAAGTCNGCCATNATTCGGACTTCGTTTTCTCTGTCNTCCCTGTCCTGGATCTCCCCTGGNCCGCCGAACATGGCGTCGCTGAATCTCTGCATGAGCCCGCGTCGGTCGTGCTTCCCTCGGTCGCACCTCATGTCGTCGGCGCACCTCATGTGGTGGTCGTGCTTCTCCATCATCTTCTGGTGGATNGATGTGATGGCTGANGCTTCTGCGTCGCACTCGTCGCTCTCGAGGCAGTAGGCGATTGCGATGGAGGCGGCCTCTAGCATTCCTGCCCTGTCCTCTGCGTAGTCCATCTTCCTGTCATCGTCCCAATGGTGCCAGTTCTCCTTGTCCATGAANCCGTCGCACCACTCCTGCTTCTCGTCTGACCACATCTCTCGTGTCCTGCAGTCGAACCANACCTCTTCGTCGTCCTTGTCTGCACGCTCGTCGCACCACTCCTGCTTCTCGTCTGACCAGACCTCCTCTGTCCTGCAGTCGTACCGCACCTCCTCTTCGTCTCGGTCCTCGTCGGCTGACATCCTCTGCGTCTCTTCGGGGAGCTCNTCCTGGGAGTGTGCGTCGATCTTCGCTTGCATGTCGGTGTGCTTGGACTCCATGTTGTCGATCATCTCCTGGAGCTCATCGGTGTCGGCNNCGCAGTCTNCGNTGTCCTGGCAGAACCTCAGNGCGATGATGAACTCCTGTCCTGCGGCTATTCTCTGCTCNAGGTGCTCGGTCCTGTCGTCCATCCTGTCGTCCATCCTCTTGCTCATCATGCCTCGGATGAATTCCTTGGCGCCCTTCTTCATTGGGCTGTCCTCGGATTCTCTCTCGTCCCAGTCCTCGTCATCCGTGGCGTCGTCGACCACGCCGGACATCCAGTCGTCCTCTGCGTACTCCGGGGCCGCGAACTCCTCCAGGCTAGCGCCCACNGACGCCCCTGCTAGCAGGGATATCACAGCTAGTGCGACCAGCCCGGTCGTTCGTACTCTCGTCTTGCTTTGTGCGGTACTNGTTTTCTCGTCCGTCATCTTGCTCACTGAGTCACGATAGGATGCAAAACCATATTGTATTGTGGCACAAATGCTTGAATTTATGTGAAAAAAGATGAAAAAGGTGTGAAATGGCCATCTCCTNCGCGATTGTTATATCGATGGACTGTTCTGGACCCTCCATGACTAGGTTTGGTATTGTGGCCATCGCGGCGCTCGTCCTTCTGACTGCTATGGCGTTGCCGGTACAGGCACAGGAGGAGGTTGAGGAGGAAAGCAANGTGATTGTTGATGTGATACTGCCNGTGTCTCTGGCCTTCATCATGTTCTCNCTTGGCATCGGCCTTACGATGGATGACTTCTCGCTGATATTCAGGGAGCCCAAGGCCTTCGGGGTGGGCATAGTGAACCAGATGGTCGTGCTCCCACTGATGGGTTTCGTCGTGGCCACGGCGGCCGGGCTCGAGGGGGAGCTNGCTGTCGGCCTCATGATACTGGCCTGCTGCCCGGGAGGGGTCACATCCAACATAATCACNAAGCTCGCGAAGGGCGACACTGCCCTGTCCATATCCTACACGGCAGTGGTCTCTGTCGTCACAGTGATCTCCCTGCCGATAGTCGTGGGCCTGTCGATGGACCACTTCATGGACGGGGCCAGTGCGGACTTCGAGGTCCTGAGCCTGGGGCTGCAGATGTTCATGCTGACTGCTCTNCCCGTTGCAATCGGAATGGGGGTTCGTTCGTACATGCCGGACAGGGCCAATGCGATGGAGGGCGGGGTGAGCAAGGCCGCGGCTGGCCTTTTCGTAATCATAGTCCTNGCTGCGATAGCCAGNGAGTGGGACACCCTGATGGATAACATCGGGACCCTTGGTCCCGCAGTGGTNGGCCTGAACGTGATTATGCTGACAATAGGGTACCAGAGCGCTAAGATGCTCAANCTGGAGGCTGTGAGGGCGACCACCGTCGCCATTGAGAGCGGNATCCAGAACGCTTCTGTGGGCATAACCGTGGGCGGCCTGATCATGGCACCCGCAGTTGGAGAGACGCTCTCGGTACTGAGCCTGCCCTCTGGGGTCTATGGGGTTCTGATGTACCTCGTGATCGCACCGTTCCTCTTCTGGAGGAGATCGGTTGCGGCATCGGCGGAGTAGCGACCATCAATCCTCGAATACCTCGATCTCGGCGTTGCGCCTGACGAGTTCCGTGAACTTTGAGGTGTACCTCGTGGCCCTGACCACGTGGTTGTCTATCCAGTGGTAGTTCCCGCCCCTTGGCTTGCCCATTAGCAGGGAGTGGTGCCTGAATCCCTTCTCCTCCAACCACGCCTCTGTTACCTCCCTGTGATCCTCCGTCCTTGCGGTGAAGAAGCATATCTGATGTCCCTCGTCATACCACCTGTTGATCGTGTCGATGGCGTCTGGGTACGCCTCGGCTGTCGCCATCCTCTCGGGCTCCTCGTTGGGTATGTCCTCGCCAACAGTGCCGTCGATGTCTATGAGGTAGTTCTTGACGTGGTCCGGCAAGACCGGGCTTACCTGCTTTCCTGAGCCGTCCTCCGAGTCTAGTAATTCCATATCGCCCCCCGGATGTCGGTCGTTCATAATCAATGCCAGTGAGATGTTTCCGGAAAGCGTATCCTAGGTTCCGAATTATTAACAAGATGGGGGCGGTCCCGAGAGCGATGCCTGGTTCCTGTGATAGGTCTCGCAAGGCCGCTGTGGCCAGGTCCATATCGCCTTCCTACGACAGTGCCCTAACGGGTTTCTTCGGCACGCGCCAGCCAAGTAGGAATGAGGCTGAGGGTTCCCATGCGGCCTACGTCGCGGCGCTGAGCGCACATGGAACTGAAGTGACCGTCCTACCCGCTCTCGAGGAGCATC
>NZVF01000092.1 GCA_002698165.1 Planktomarina sp.
TTTCACTTTAAGAAATTTCAAATTTAGCAAAGCAGATTACTCAACTTTCAGTGTAGAAACAAATCGTCTGCAGTTCAAAAATTTGATTACCCTTTGCTTGCCTATAACAAAAATTAATCAGATAACGGTTCATTAACTTTTTACTTTGGTTCGAACAGATCGCTTTGCTAATTTTTGGGCAAGGTTGATGCCAACGCCAGGTCTCGACCATGGGCACTCCACAATACAAATAGCGCAGCCAGAATTTTCGGCAAAATATGGAATACACTTATCAAAATCAACATACCAACGGTTTACTCCACGCACCATTTTTTTGTCNGGCTCAATTGCTATGGGAGGACAGGCGTCCTCACAAATGCGGCAATTAGAACAGAACTCATCTATCCCAAATTCTCGTTTAGCCGTATTCGCAAAAGGAGCATTTGTAAGTACTGCTGAGAGTCGAAAAGACGAACCAAACTCTGGATTAATTAATGACCCATGTTTGCCGAGCTCACCAAATCCACATTCTAAAGCAGGAGGGATCATTANTAATTTTCCTGCCATTGGACCTGTTACTGCTTCTGNAGGCCATCCCTGCTGTAGCAACCATGAGGTAACATTTTTAGCGNCAGCGGCCGCCCGACCATATTGGCGCACCACTTCCACGCCTGCTCGNAATTCGGGGGCATATTTTATTTCATNATATTCGTGTTGAACTCCAAGCATTATTATTTTCTGAAAATCAGTTTTTTGACCAGTAAAAATCCACTCAGGTCTCATATCCGTTACGCCAACCATCTCACAATNCCCAGCCNNGACAAAAGTCTTGAGTGACGAGGTCCAGTCTGTATCTGACTTCTCAGTAGGAATTGCNTTCAAATCAGGCAATTTTGCATCTAAAACAATCTGTCGCTTTGCTCTTTCTTTTGCCATTTCAGGNCTATCTGGTTGGCATTTNTAAAACCATTTTTGTACGCNTCCAAATGGAATATCATCAGGGTTAGGCGCCCAAAATACTAAGTCTGGTTGACGAATTTCAGTTTCACCTAAACCNTTTATTGTATTTCCATTAATACTAGGACGCCTTGCCTCCATATCTGGATGCGGAATAAATGGACGATGTGGATTTGGTTTGGNCATGCTAAAAATGATAACTACACAATCTTGCTGGCACAACTCTTTTACTGACCTGAATTTTTTCTAAAAAAATAAGATTACGATCTAAATTTCTAACATTGAAAATAAATTAATGTGATGTNGGTGGGCGNCCTGAGGCTTCAACTAAAATAGTCGCTTCAATAAAAACNTCCCGTTNCTCAACATTGGCACGCTTTATATCACGATGTACGGTCAAATGTGCACTCTCCGTGCCACCTTTTTCAGCTTCAGCCAGTGCAAGTGTGCCAAGCTGATCCTCTAACGATTTTATGGCCTCACCCTCAAGATTAAAATCTTTGGGGCCTTCAGGAAAATGTACGCGATAAATTCCCTCAGAAGGTGACGTAATAGTTCCTGATTTACGTATCTTTACTCGACCTACGATAGCACCGATAGCATTAGCAACACCCGCATGCATCGGCGTCGTCACTTGACAATGCAATCTATCACCAACCGCTGGATAATAAGTTGCCGCTGACGCGCCCAACCCAATTACTGCTATATCTAAGCTTGCCTCAAACTTAATCAAACCAGTTCTTCGTTCCAAGCCTCTCTGAAGCATTTCGTTTTGCGCCAAGTTTTCGGGGATACCCGAATAGGGTTCAACTTCTTCATGGAAGGCAGCAGCGAGCAATGCCAACGATGTTTGAGACGTTAATTGGTCAACGATGATCCTTGCCATGTCGCGAGGATCAGTTGCCAACACATTTCCAGCTCCCGTACGGCGACGGCCAAATATTTCTAATGCGGTTGCAGCAGCATCACCATCCCAAGTATTTAAAAGACCTAATACATGGCTAGCATCTGACGGCGTAACACCCGACACCTGAATGACACCTCTAGAAATTAATCGCTGAATTGACAAAGCTTCAACTCGAGTTTTAAGTACTTGGTCAAGCGGCTGAGCTGTCTCCTTAATGCGCTGAAATACCAGTTGATCACGTTTACTTAATCCCTCCGTATCAGTTCCTTGGACCTTTCGAACAAATTGGCAATCATATTCTCCAGGACTTGCTGCTCGCAACTGCTTTTCTAGCGCTGGTAAGACAATATTGGGTTCCTGATAAGCAATTAAAGAAATAGGAAGTACGCGCCTGGGCCCTAGGTTTACACCACCAATAAACCCATGATCAACAGCGTGCACTTCACTGTCTCCACCCAAGCCTGTGGTACGCATCGCAACAGCTTCAACCATGGTACGATAAGAACCAACCCGGGCACCAGATACATCGATTTCGGGCTTGCCGTTACGAAGGAGGGCTATATCTGTCGTAGTCCCACCGATGTCAGATACCAAAGCGTCATCCAATCCAGTCATCCAGTGTGCGCCTACAATACTTGCAGCGGGACCACTTAAAATTGTTTCAATCGGACGTTCTTTTGCCATTTCAGAAGAAATTAAAGCTCCATCTCCTCGTACGACCATCAATGGTGCGGTAATTCCAATTTCAGTTAATATATTTTCTGCTCTCCCTATCAGTTTATGAGTCAAACCTATCAGACGTGCGTTTAACAGTGCCGTTAATGCGCGCTTGGGACCGTTGAGCTTCGACGAGAGCTGGTGAGATGCACTTATAGGCTTTCCTGTAATTTCTCCAATTATTTCCACTGCTCGTTGCTCGTGAGCAGGATTGCGTGTCGCAAACTGTGAAGCCACAGCAAACGCAGAAACACCTAGACCATGGGAAAGCCATTTTTGTAAATTTTGATAATCTAAGGGCTCTGTTTCTGTACCTGAATAATCATGTCCACCGGCCAAAGTAATAACAGGATCTCCATTTAAAGCATCTTTAAGTCCATGAGAGTTTAAATCTCGAGCATCGAAACCAATATAAACTAAACCAACTCGCCCACCGTGACCCTCCACCAAAGCATTTGTGGCCAATGTGGTTGAAAGTGACGCTAAAGAAATTTCATTTGGACTGACCTGAGCCTGGTTCAGGACACCTCGTACTGCTTTTTCAATACCAATTGCCAAATCAGAGCGAGTAGTTAGAGATTTAGCCGTCGCAACTACTTTAGTTTCATCGCGCATGAGTACAGCATCAGTATAAGTACCACCCGTATCAATGCCCAATGTTATACTCATAGTGAAATTTCCACCAAATAATTCTGAAATTCTTTTTAATGGAAGATATTNAAATAAAAAGCTAATTTGCGACAAAAATCNGACCACAAGGGTCATATCTTNTAATGGCACATCATTTTNAATCGGCATAATAAAGTCTTATTNGATNNACCTAAGCATTTGTTGTCTTTTCTTTAAAACTGACATTAGGCGAGGCTTTTGTTTCTGAAAAAATAACGTAATGTGAAATCAAAATCTTCATAACCTCACGGTGGTATATATGATCGACTATGGCAATCTCATGCATGATGCAATGCGAAGTTTAATTCAAAGACTTTTACAAGACATAGCCGTCACGGGTAAATTGCCCGGCGATCATCATTTTTTTATCACTTTTGATACCACGCATCCAGGTGTTGAAATCGCCGACTGGCTTACGGAGCGCTATCCCAGTGAGATGACCATAGTAATGCAGCATTGGTTTGATAATCTAGAAGTGACTGATGAAGGTTTTTCGGTTACCCTTAATTTTGGAGATAACCCAGAACCACTTTATATTCCGTTCATGTCCCTGCGCACTTTTGTAGACCCATCTGTTGAATTTGGTTTAAAATTTGAACAACAAGATGATGAGGAAATCATTGAAGCCGATATTAAAAAACTACCCCCAGTTGAAGCACCAATGCACGAGGATGCAGAAGAAGAGAAAAAACCTAAAACGGATGCACAGGTGGTAAGCTTGGATAGCTTTAGAAAACCTTAAAATAAAATTCTGTACATTGCGCCTCAACGCGCGCGGCGGTAGACTTTTCATAAGATCATGGAAGGGCATCATATGACTGCGACACGTGAAGAAACTGATAGCTTCGGCTCCCTCAATGTTCCAGCTGACAAATATTGGGGAGCACAAACTCAACGCTCTTTGATTAATTTCCCAATAGGTTGGGAAAAACAACCTATTAGTATTGTAAAGGCTCTAGGAGCGATTAAGCAGGCATGCGCGCAAGCAAACTCAAGTTTGGGTAATCTGCCTGCTGACAAAGGCCGGGCAATCCAAACAGCAGCAGGNGAAGTGTTTGCTGGAAAACTGGATGACCATTTNCCTTTAGTAGTTTGGCAAACTGGCTCAGGTACGCAATCAAATATGAATGCAAACGAAGTGATAGCCAACCGTGCCATAGAAATACTCGGCGGAGTAATTGGATCTAAAATACCAGTCCACCCCAATGACCATGTTAACATGGGTCAATCTTCAAACGATACCTTCCCAACAGCAATGCATATTGCTACAGCGATGGCAGCACATGATGTGATGTTGCCCGGCCTAAAGATACTTCAGAAAGCTCTCGAAACAAAAACGTCTGAATTCAAAGATATTATCAAAATTGGCCGAACCCATACTATGGATGCAACTCCAATGACATTAGCGCAAGAGTTCTCTGGCTACGAACATCAAATAAAAATGGCGATTAAAAGAGTTAAAGCAGCTCTACCTCACATTTATGAATTAGCTCAGGGTGGAACTGCAGTAGGAACCGGTCTGAACACGCCAAATGGTTGGGGCGAGATGGTAGCAGAAAATATAGCAAAAATTACAGGTTTGCCATTTGTAACAGCCCCGAACAAGTTTGAAGCATTAGCTGCTCACGATGCAATGGTTGAAATGTCAGGTGCACTTAAAACTTCCGCCGCAAGTCTGTTTAAAATAGCTAATGATATAAGGTTATTGGGTTCTGGTCCCAGATGTGGGTTAGGTGAGCTTGTATTACCAGAAAATGAACCAGGAAGTTCGATAATGCCTGGAAAAGTTAACCCGACCCAATGTGAGGCCCTTACACAGGTTTGTGCACACGTAATGGGTAATGATGCTGCTGTGGGCTTTGCTGGCAGCCAGGGTCACTTCGAACTAAATGTTTACAAACCTATGATCGCTTACAATGTTTTGCAGTCTATACAGCTATTGGGTGATGCAGCTAAAAACTTTGCAGAAAAATGTGTTTTAGGTATTAGTGCCGACAAAGGTCGCATAGAGAAGCTCATGCAAGAAAGCTTAATGCTTGTAACAGCTTTGGCGCCTGAAATAGGCTATGACAATGCAACTAAAGTAGCTAAAACTGCTCACAAAAATGGGACTACCTTAAAACAAGAAGCACTTGCATTAGGGTTTGTTGATGAAGACAAATTTGATCAGATTGTAAAACCAGAGTTAATGATTGGGCCCAAATGAACAAACCAGTTAATTTAAACAAATTCCGAAAAAGAAAAGCTCAAAAAAAAAGGTAGAAAATAGCAAATTAAATTCTGTAAAATTTGGTCAAACGAAAACAAACAAAAACAAACAAAAGATTTTAAACTTTATTCAAGAAAGTCGTTTAAACCAACTTAAACGTGAGCCCTAATGGAGCGACCCAAAAAAAGATCTCTAACGCTAAATGGTCACCGAACTAGTGTGTCTATTGAAGATGAATTTTGGCAAGAATTTGTACTNATAGCGAAAAAGAAAAAGAAACCAATTAATGCTTTAGCCGTCGAGATTGATAACATCCGTGGTATGGACAATGGGCTTGCGTCCGCAATCCGNCTTTTTGTATTATCAGAAATCCTTGGACGACCATTTCCCTAGGAATGCCGACGATTCCTACAGAAGGCCCCAAGTAGACCCCNTGCCTTTAACGATATCAATATTTTAAATTAGTTAATGCCGATTGATGACAATCTAATTATCCTAAAAANGTCTTAGACTTAAACTCATATTAAAAAATATGTTGTGGTTGCTCAAACGAAACGCTACCGAATTAATCATGACGGCTAAACTTAAAGATCCCTTTGCGCGCGAAATCACTTACCTCAGACTTTCCGTGACAGACCGATGTGACTTTAGATGTGTCTACTGCATGTCAGAGAATATGAATTTTTTACCCAAACGTGATTTGCTTACGTTAGAAGAACTTGACCGGTTNTGCTCTTCGTTCATTAAGCTTGGAATACAAAAATTAAGGATAACGGGTGGAGAACCATTAGTCAGGCGAGATATCTTATCATTTTTTCAAGCTATGTCGCGACATTTGAAAAGCGGTGCTCTTCAAGAATTGACGTTAACTACGAATGGCAGCCAATTGCATCGATTTGCTGAAGATCTCTACTCCACTGGCGTTCGCAGAATAAATATCTCTATTGATACTTTAAATGAAAATAAATTTTCTCAAATTACCCGTTGGGGTAAGCTTGAAAATGTTCTTCGCGGAATTGATGCTGCGCTAGAGGCTGGACTAAAAGTAAAGTTAAACACCGTTGCACTTAAAGATTTTAACGAAAATGAACTTTTTGATATTACGGAATTTTGTGCTTCACGAGCAATGGATTTAACTTTCATTGAAGTAATGCCCATGGGTGATCTAGGTAATGAAGATCGTGTAGGTCAATATTGGGCATTAAGTGATCTACAAANTAAATTAGAAGCCCGTTACACATTAGAAGACCTTCCNGACAAAACAGGAGGTCCGGCGCGNTANATGAAAATNNNGCANACTGGGCAACGCATTGGCCTAATAACACCATTAACTCATAACTTTTGCGAGAGCTGTAATAGAGTAAGGGTAACATGTACCGGAGAAATCTTTACATGCCTTGGTCAAGAAGGAAGTGCCGATTTGAAAACACCTTTACGTCAGTCCGAAACCAACGTGCCACTAGAAGAAGCTATTCGANGTGCAATCAGTTCAAAGCCTTTAGGACATGATTTTAATTATTCTCGAGGTAAAGAGGGTGGGAAGATGTCACGGCATATGAGCCATACCGGCGGTTAAGAAACTTGCAAAGTCTCTACCAAGCTGTCTAACATTTTTTNACCTGCATCAAATTGTGAGGCGAGTATAAACTCGTCCGCCTGATGTGCCTGTTCGATATTTCCAGGCCCACAGATTACAACAGAAAACCCCCGATTCTGAAAATGACCGCCATCTGTTCCGTAGGCCACTGTATGGATACCGTTATCACCGGTTAGTCGCCTNGCTAAGCTCTCAGCCTTGCCTTCGATCTCTGGAACAACAGCCGGCCCCGGCATAACNTCCATTNNGAAANATGAATCTGAGTGAATAGCTTTCATCTCTTTTTCTATANNGGCTATTTCTTGTTGAATTTTCGAACGCCAGTCTTNNGGCCTTTCATCACCCACACACCGNAGATCAATTGCAAAATAACAGTCTTTGGCCGTTATATTNTTTGCAGTTCCACCATTTATTTGCCCAACATGCANAGTAGTGAATGGTGGGTTATACATGGCAGCAACTGTTGAGGGCGCCCTCGCCTGATTTTCAACATTTTGTTTGCGTACCCACTCAACAAACCGTGCCCCACACATCACCGCAGATACGCCCTCATGCAGCAGTGAAGAATGTACTTCGTGGCCACGCACATGAAATTGCAAATCATCACAACTTTTNTGACCTGTAACGACTTTCATTTCGGTAGGCTCCCCTACTAAAACTGCATCAACCTTCGCAAATTTGTCGAGCAATCCTTGCGCAACATCTGGGGCACCTAGAAGNCCTACCTCCTCATCCCGTGATAAAGCAAATTGCAACGGACGTTTTAAATTTGAAGCTTTAGCCTTAACCATTGCGGCAATTGCTAATGCTACAAAACCTTTCATGTCACAGGTGCCTCTGCCATAAATCTTACCGTCTTTTTCTATGACTTTCCAAGGCTCAGTTGTCCAATTTTGACCTTCAACTGGAACTACGTCGGAGTGCGCTGACAAAGCCACACCACCAGTAACATCAGGCCCAACTGCTGCTATTAATCCAGCCTTTGTGCCGTCTTCATTTGGAATAACTTCACTATCAATACCGTGGCTTAAAAAATAATCACGTACAAAATATATAAGTGGAAGGTTCGTGCTTGAACTCACTGTTGGAAAGGCAACCAAGCGTTCTAATAGTTGACGGGCGGTTAAGGTATCAGTCATGAGAAATACTAATGTTTTTTTGATAGGATCCGTCAAGAAAAATTATTAAATTACTTAATATTCTTTCTAATACGGCGTAATGCNAGAAAAACAGCAGCCACAACTAAAGGCGCAACAGCNGCAGTTAAAAAAACTTTTGGTGTTCCCAGTAATGATGGAATTGGAGCCAAGAGATACAAAACAAGCCCAGTAGCATAATAACTAACAGCGACAATTGACAAACCCTCAACNGTTTTTTGCAGCCTTAATTGCATGTCCGCTCTATTNTTCATNCTGGCAAGNAACTCTTGGTTTTGTCCCTGNCGTTCAACGTTAACCTGTGTACGCAATAAGTCGCCAGTCCTCTTAGCTCGAGCAATAAGTTCCTGTAGCCGAGAGTCCATCGCTTGAACTGTNCGCATAGACGGATCATAACGGCGCATCATAAACTCACGAAAAGTTTGNAACCCTTCGAACCTTTCTTCCCGTAGAACTTCTATTCGCTGNTCAACTATAGTAGANTATGCCCTACTCGCAGCAAAACGATAAGAAACTTTCGCAGATAGGCTCTCTAATTGAGCCGACATTTCCAATAACGCCTCCAAGTTTGTATCTGCCGAGACTTTTCCATCCGCTAAAGCAGCCACNAGCTCAGACATACTTTTGTCAATCAAGTCCAGGTCTGGTGAAAGTTCACGCGCTCGAAAAAGGCCCAGCATCGACATCGTTTTATAAACTTCGACTTCATTTAGTCTTTGGATAATACGGCCTATACGATTAGGGCCAGTCGACGGGGCAACAAATATGGAAAACCTGAGGTGTCCATGAATGTCAATTCTGTAATCCCCAGCAATAACAGCCGCACTGTCNAGCACCCGACTTACNGCCAAACTTTCTGAAACAAAATGAGATTTAAGTTTTTTTACAATCACTTTGGTAGAACTACTATTCTCTATTCGAATAGTGGATGAAGTTAGACGTGCTCCAGGCAAAGCAGCCAACCAGTCNGCNGGAAATACTTCAAATTCCGACCCATCAAAAACNACTTTTCCCAAATCATCCATAATTGCCGTATAGGTAGTGAACTCCGTATGACGCTCCCATTTAATCCAAACTTGTCCAAGTTTGCCAAAATAATGAGTGGAATTTGGAGCGGGGTGTGGCGCCCCAAACCTATCTAATAGTTTTAAAAGGTGATCCAAATCAGCAGTCTTATTACCACCAATATTATCCTCTTCATTACTATAGGCAAAGAAAGCCGCCCGTGCGGATGCAGAAACAACCGGGAATGGCCGAGCATGAAGTTCGTTTGCTGCCTTAAAGCGCAATGGGTGATCGCGAATATCTGACATCTTACTGTTCCTTAAAAAACAATCTTTCAAATATTTCTAAAAATTAATGACTAAAAGTGCAGTTCTCTAAGATCTCAATCAATCATGGGCAATAATTTATCTAAGGACGCCTTAGCATCTCCGTAAAACATTCGTGTATTTTCTTTGAAGAAAAGTGGATTTTCTATTCCCGAATAGCCGGTACCCTGCCCACGTTTTGAAACGAAAACATGTTTTGCCTTCCAACACTCCAAAACAGGCATTCCAGCGATTGGACTGTTTGGATCATCTTGAGCTGCAGGATTCACAATATCATTGGAACCAATTACAATTGCAACATCCGTTTGTGGAAAGTCTTCGTTTATTTCGTCCATTTCCATGACAATGTCGTAAGGAACCTTAGCTTCCGCTAAGAGCACATTCATATGACCAGGCAGACGTCCTGCAACAGGGTGAATCGCAAAACGCACATTTTTTTCTTGAGCTCGAAGTTTGCGAACTAATTCTGATACTGATTGCTGAGCCTGGGCAACGGCCATTCCATAGCCCGGAATTATAACTACACTATCAGCATCATTTAAAATATTAGCTACTCCATCAGCCTCAATCGCAATCTGTTCTCCTTCAACGGTCATTTGTGGTCCCACTGAACCACCAAATCCACCCAAAATAACAGAAACAAAATTTCGGTTCATGGCTTTGCACATAATGTAACTTAAAATTGCACCGGAAGAACCTACCAGCGCACCTACGACTATCAAGAGATCATTACCGAGCGTGAAACCAATCGCGGCAGCTGCCCAACCTGAATACGAATTAAGCATCGATACCACT
>NZVF01000093.1 GCA_002698165.1 Planktomarina sp.
TGTTGAGATTGTGATGCCACGAGCCTTCTCTTCTGGAGCCCCATCAATCTCATCATATGCTTGAAATTCACCAAATTGTTTAGTGATTGCAGCNGTCAATGTTGTCTTGCCGTGGTCAACATGACCAATCGTGCCAATGTTTACGTGTGGTTTTGAACGTTCAAACTTTTCCTTAGCCATGAGAGGAAACCTTATGTTTTAGGAGCCAAAAGACCCAAATTTATATCATGGATGAGCAGTTAGGGGACCACGCGACAAAAAGCAAGAGTGTTGTTTATACAAACATAAGACGTCATTACTCGGATGTATTCAAGTTATCCTAGAACAGTCTAATTATAGGCGCCACTAAAAGGTTTGGAACTTACAACTGGTCCGTCAAACCATCGTTGTTTGCGCAACCAACTTTCTGTCATTAGTGCCGCCTGATAAGCCAACCCGTTAAGCTGCTCTTCTTTAGACAAAGTATAGCCAGAGCCAATTACGGAATTACCATTTATTTGTTCCACTACTGTCATTTTATGCGGCTTGGGAGTTAACAACTTGCCACTACTATCTTCCACTACAACTACCGAAAAAATTAAAATAGATTTTGGTGATGCCAATATTGGAATCCCTGGTTTAGCTAAAATATAGGCATGCGCTGTTACACCTAAATGAAAGTAGGCGGATCCCTGATATCTTTCAAAACGTTCATTGAACGCCAAGGTTATTGCAGAAACCCATTCATCACGCGAGGCTTCACGAGACAATAGGCCCTTTCGAGGTTCAGAATTGGCCTGCCCAATTACTTGTCCAAGCCGAAAATTACCGATTGGGACCAACGGCCCTGAGAAATCTTCTTTTGACGAGGAACAGGCTGATAAAAGTACAAAGCCAATAAATAACGTTATTTTTAAAACCACAAAAATCTCAGTAACATAGGGAAATTTTTAATTTATTGCTTATGAGAAGTAATTTTTTTAATTAATAGTCATTAATTCTTAAATCGATTGTTACGCGGAAACCCTCTCGGGGCCATTCGTCCAGCGCTAGCGCGCTTGCCCACCCATTCCTGAAGTTCAAGTTCTTCGATTGTTCGTGTACGCCCCGCAGGGTCCTTCCAAGACAGTCCTTCCAACATAGAAAACGTGGTTATATCGGACATACCTCCATCTTTGTATTTCTGTAAACGAACCCCTTTTCCTCTTCCCATCTCAGGCAATTCTTTAATTTCATAGACAAGCATCTTTCGGTTCTCGCCAACGCACGCAACATACTTGCCGGTCACGGGCTGCGATCTAAGAGCTTTGACACCTCCTTTCACGTGTAGAACCTGCCGGCCAGAGCGTGTCTGAGCAATAATCTCTTTCTCGTTAACAACAAAACCATCACCTGCAGTTGATGCCACCAACCTTTTTACTTTTGGATCATGAATAAATAAATCAACAACTTCTACTTCATTTGGCAGATCTATCATTAATCGTAGCGGTTCGCCCATGCCGCGGCCACCCGGTAAGTTGGCAGCGAGTATCGTAAAAAACCGACCATTACTTCCAAATGCAATTAATTTATCAGTAGTTTCAGCGTGAAATATAAAGCAGGGTTCATCCCCGTCTTTATATTTTAATTCTTTATCTAAAGCTAAGTGACCAGCCATTGCTCGTATCCAGCCCATCTTTGAACATACAATCGTAACCGGCTCTCTATCAATCATAGCTTCAAGCGGAACTTCCTCTATGTCATCAGCTTCTGCGAAAATAGTGCGACGACTGCCACCATAATAATCCTTACCAAAGGATCGGCGGGTAACGCGCAATTGTTCTGTGATTTTAGCCCACTGCAAACTATGGTCCTCTAAAAGGTCATCTATGTTTGCTCTTTCCCTCTGCAATTCATCACGCTCTTGGCGCAATTCAATTTCTTCTAAACGACGAAGACTTCTTAATCGCATATTTAAAATAGCTTCAGCCTGAACATCGCTAAGTTCTTCCTGACCTAGTACAGCTTTTCGATAAGTAAGTGGCCCCACATAATCACTTTCAGCCATTGCCCTTGGATGATCTCGAGCCCAGTCCTCAAACATCAAAGAAGTTTTTGGATCAGCATCATACCGAATGATATCTATTACACGATTAAGATTTAGGAACGCTAATATAAAACCTTCGAGCACTTCTAAACGGTGGTCAATTTTAGCAAGACGGTGCGAAGAGCGGCGGATCAATACTTCTCGTCGATGGTCCAAAAATGCGCGTAACACCTCCTTCAAGCTGCATACTTTGGGCGTTAGCCCATCGATCAAAACATTCATATTAAGACTGAAGCGCAATTCAAGATCAGAATTGCGGTAGAGCATACTCATCAAAATTTCTGGGTCTACGTTTTTACTTCGGGGCTCTAAAATAATTCTAAGATCTTCAGCTGACTCATCGCGCACGTCTAGCAAAATCGGTATCTTTTTGGTCTGAATAAGTTCGGCTAACTTTTCTATCAGCTTTGATTTTTGAATTTGATAGGGAATTTCTGTGATAACAAGCTGCCAGGATCCACGCCCTAGGTCCTCCTGCACCCATTTACAACGGATGCGAAAAGAACCACGACCTGTTCGATAAGCCTCTGCAATATTTTCTTTGGACTCTACTATTACACCACCCGTGGGAAAGTCGGGTCCGGGGACATATTGTAGCAAGGTATCGTTACGTGCATCAGGAAATTTTATTAAATGCAAACATGCATCGATTAGTTCAGAAATATTATGCGGTGGAACGTTTGTTGCCATGCCAACCGCAATACCACTGCTTCCATTCGCAAGAAGATTTGGAAAAGTGGCCGGTAGCACAATAGGTTCAGTAAGAGTACCATCATAATTCTCGCGGAAGTCCACTGCATTTTCTGAAAGACCCTCCAGCAGAGCTTCCGCTACAATAGTCATTCTAGCTTCTGTGTAGCGACTTGCCGCAGGATTATCTCCGTCAATATTTCCAAAATTCCCCTGGCCATCCACCAATGGATATCGGACGTTAAAATCCTGTGCTAATCTGGCCATTGCATCGTAAATTGCAGCATCCCCATGTGGATGATAATTGCCCATTACATCACCAGAAATTTTTGCTGATTTTCTAAATCCACCAGTGGCATTTAACTTTAATTCACGCATTGCATACAAAATACGCCGGTGTACGGGTTTCAAGCCGTCTCGCGCGTCCGGCAGTGCGCGATGCATAATTGTGGATAGTGCATACGTAAGATATCGCTCACCGATAGCTCGCCGTAGCGGTTCAACAATTTCTTTAGACGGCATATCGTTTTCATCGATCACAGTTGTCATAGATATGGTGTAACTGCGCATATCTAGTAGGTCCAGCCCAACTCACCCTAAATACGCTCAGTTTGTTTATTTATTTTAATATTTCCCCATATTACAAATTTAATCTCAGGCAGATTTTATTATAAAGTCACGTCTCAAAATTTAGGGCCAGGGGCTTCGTTCGTAAAACAAATAGCATATAAAATTGTCTTACATGTGTTATAACCACTCAAGCATTATTACTGGTTAGAATTCTAGCTTTTTGATAGTGGTAATTTATGAAAGGTTGAGATGCAAAAATCAATTTTAATTACCGGGTGCTCATCAGGCATNGGTCTTGATTGCGCTAAAACATTACACGCCCATGGCTGGACAGTTTTTGCAAGTTGTCGTCAACAAAAAGACTGTGACCGCTTAAAAATGATGGGTATCGAAGCACCTAGGCTTGACCATGCAGATCCTGTCAGCATCACCGAAACAATTCAGTATATATTGACAAAAACTAATGGAAAACTTGATGCTGTTTTCAACAATGGCGCCTTTGCGGTACCGGGCGCTGTAGAAGATCTACCGACAGATGCCCTGCGTTCAATATATGAAACCAATTTGTTCGGATATCACGAAGTGATAAGACAGGTCATCCCGATAATGCGTGCGCAGGGTAAAGGCAAAATTCTCAATTGTTCCTCTGTACTTGGCTTTGTCGCAATACCTTGGCGAGGAGCTTACAATTCAACTAAATTTGCTCTGGAAGGACTAACTGATACGTTACGCATTGAGATGCGTAATACAAATATCAACGTCATTTTAATTGAACCTGGTCCCATTGGTACAAAAATTCGTGAGAACTCCATTCCACATTTTGAACGTTGGGTCGATTGGGAAAANTCACCTCGAAAGAAGCAATATGAAACTGATNTGATAAAACGTTTATACCAACCAAAAAANAAACCAGACGCCTTTGAACTTCCAGTATCCGCAGTAACAAAAGTTGTAATGAAAGCGCTTGAAAGTCATCACCCAAAACCACGATACTATGTNACAATACCGACGCATTTTATGGGTNTCTTACGACGCATTTTATCAACACGCTCACTTGATTGGTTTATATCTCGATTATAAAATTGTTTAGGATTGGTCTTTGAGAGGATCTCGCCTACATGGTGTGTTGAAATGCGGGAGTACTNAAATGGATAAAGATCCACTCTTAATAATTGCCACAATCGCTTGTATTGTGGTTTTGGCTATTTTAGCTTTGGGAATTGGTGCATTTGCGAAGGGCGGAGAGTTTAGCCGTAGACACTCAAATCGTTTAATGCGTTACCGAATCGCGGCACAATTTGTAGCTGTNCTGCTAATCCTTGCTGCTGTATTTTTTGGAAAGGGCTAATAATGGTTGTTTTGAATAAAATTTATACCAAAACCGGAGATCAAGGTAAAACATCCTTAGGCAATGGAACGAGAGTTAACAAATACTCTCTGCGCGTGGATGCCTATGGATCAGTAGATGAAACCAACGCAACTCTTGGCTTGGCAAGGTTGTACGCCCATGACGAAATTGATTTACAAATGGCAAATATCCAAAACGACCTATTTGATCTNGGGGCTGATTTATGCAGACCCGATNTAGATCAGGACGATCAGGCGGAANATAGACCTCTTCGCATCACACCTGCACAAGTTACCAGACTTGAAGTTGAAATTGATCACATGAATGATGGATTAGAACCGCTCCGTTCTTTCATTTTGCCAGGTGGGTCCAAACTGGCATCATATCTGCACCTTTGTCGCACGGTATCTCGCCGCGCTGAGCGCATTACCGTTGAACTCGCAGGACAAGAAACAATAAACCCTGCTGCGCTAAAATATTTAAACCGCCTATCCGATTGGTTNTTTGTAGCTGGACGCATAGCAAATGACGATGGAAAATTGGATATTTTATGGGTACCAGGNGCAAACCGCTGACTAGTAAAACAATAGATAATCATCACCAAGCTCAACTTCGCCTTATCTCGCCGCGACATAGCGTCAGAATGTCGATTTTAAACTTTTTTTTGAGAGCGTTCACTGATATCGGCTAATCGATAATAAATGATAAGTTCAGGAAAAGACCAAGCACCTCGGAGACTAATTATGAANGTTTTAGTGCCAGTTAAAAGGGTTATAGACTATAATGTCAAAGTTCGGGTAAAAGCCGACGGCAGTGGCGTAGATCTAGCAAATGTAAAAATGTCAATGAACCCTTTTGATGAAATTGCTGTTGAGCAAGCAATTCGTCTGAAAGAGGCCGGGCAAGCCGAAGAAGTAATTGCAGTTTCAATTGGTGTAAAACAAAATCAAGAAACTTTNCGTACAGCATTAGCAATGGGCGCGGATCGAGCAATCTTGGTAATTGCTGCTGAGGACGTCCACGTCGATATCGAACCNCTGGCAGTCGCAAAAATATTAAAAAANATTATCGACGAAGAGCAGCCTGGCATCGTGTTAGCAGGAAAACAAGCTATAGATAATGATATGAATGCAACTGGTCAAATGTTGGCCGCATTAACCGGTTGGTCACAGGCAACATTCGCCTCCGAGTTAAATATTGATGGTGATCAAGCGATTGTTACTCGAGAAGTCGATGGCGGCCTTCAAACAATAAAAGTTTCGATGCCTACGATCGTTACGGTAGATCTACGCCTGAACGAGCCGCGCTATGCATCTTTACCAAATATTATGAAAGCAAAGAAAAAACCTTTAGATGAGAAATCAGCGGCAGACTTGGGCATTGACGTAAAACCGCGTCTAAATATAGCGTCAACAGGTGAACCAGAAGAACGGGCAGCAGGAATAAAAGTAGAGTCTGTCGAAGAACTAGTAGATAAACTTAAAGAAGTGGGGGCTGTTTAATGAGTGTTCTTTTAATTGGAGAAGTGAACGGCGGGGCGTTATCAGTTGACTCTACAGCTAAGGCACTGACTGCCGCCAAACAAATTGGTGATGTTACTATCCTCTGCGTCGGCGCTGACTGTAACAAGGCGGCACAGGAAGCGGCGAAGCTCGAAGGCGTATCAAAGGTTATATACACTGAAAACAGCGCATATGATCACGATTTAGCAGAACCCATTTCAGATTTAATTGTATCACTTTCAGATAGTTACAGTCATATTGTTGCACCATCGACGTCGGCTTCAAAAAGCATTCTGCCACGTGTTGCAGCCCTTTTGGACGTTATGATAATATCTGAAGTAACCGCTGTATTGGATGCCGAAACGTTTGAAAGGCCAATCTACGCCGGTAATGCCATTCAAACAGTAAAGTCCTCAGACCAGATTAAGATTGCAACCATACGAACATCGACATTCGAAGCATCAAACCAAGGCGGCTCTGCTGAAGTAGAAGAAATTCAAGGCTCCACGGATCCAGGATTGTCCAAATGGATTGAAGACAAAGTTGCAGCAAGCGATCGGCCAGAACTGACTTCAGCCGGGATCGTGGTGTCTGGTGGTCGGGGAATTGGATCTGAAGAAGATTTTAAAATTATTGAAGGGCTTGCTGACAAACTTGGGGCCGCAGTTGGAGCATCTCGCGCAGCCGTTGACTCGGGATACGCACCCAACGATTGGCAAGTAGGACAAACAGGAAAGGTAGTCGCACCCGATCTGTATGTAGCTGTTGGCATCTCAGGAGCCATTCAACACTTAGCTGGTATGAAAGACTCAAAAGTTATTGTTGCTATCAACAAAGANGAAGAGGCCCCAATTTTTCAGGTAGCTGATTTTGGTCTCGTCGCAGATCTTTTTGACGCAGTTCCAAAACTTACAAACCAGATAGCCTAGTGATGTAGTTTAATAGTATTGTATACAAAAATAAATCAGCAACACCCAATAGCACTTTTTAACTGTAAAAGTTNGAGCAAGGTTGAATAGTTTATAACTAGGCAAAAAATAATTTTTGATTAATAATTCAGTTTTATAAATTTACTAACTAACTTCACCAAACCCACTATCAACCAATTCTTTCAGAGCCTTTGCTAATATGCTAGCATCAGTTCCAAAGGTTTCAACTTCAATAATAGTACCGCAGGATGCAGCCAACATAAGTAGGCCCATAATACTGTTGGCCTCTGCACTCATACCATCTTTTCCAACTAAGGCGGTAGCATTAAAACGCTCTACTGTTTCCACAAATTTAGCTGATGCTCTGGCATGAAGTCCTTTTTCATTAATTATACTAAGTTTTTGCAACAAAAATTAATTTCCTATGATACTTCAGGAAGACAATCCATATATTTTCGACCTGAATCAATAGCCTGTGAAATAGCATTTGGCAAAGATTTCTCTCTGCACTTAGCCAGTTTAACGAGTAAAGGAAGATTTGCCCCATACAAAACGCGTCTATTTGAACAGTTGCAAGCATCCATTGAAAGATTTGATGGTGATCCACCAAACATGTCAGTCACAATAACAACTCCCGTTCCTGCATCCACAGAGTCAGCTGCTTGGCAAATCTCATCACGTTTTCGCTCCCGATTACAGTCAGGAAGAATGGTGACTGCCACAATTCCTTTTTGTTTTCCCACTACATATTCTACAGCCGCTTTATATTCAGAAGCCAACCCCCCGTGAGCTACAATGACGATGCCAATCAAATTACTCTCACCTTAAAAATTTTAACCACCTTATTGTGCGCTTTGTACCATTAATTCTCTGTGCCTTATGGTCACATGCCATCCATTTAATTGCAAATCATTCCGAAATATTTCTGCTACTGTGACGGAACGATGTTTTCCGCCTGTACACCCGAAGCCAATTGATAGGTATGATCGACCTTCAGCTTGATGAGCCGGGATAACCAATTCAGCAAGACCCAAGATCTTGTTTCTAAATTTCAAAAAATTTTTATCGCTACTCACAAAAGCCTGCACATCAGAATGCAAACCAGTTTCGTCACGAAGGTCCTTTTGCCAGTGTGGGTTTCTCAAAAATCTACAATCAAACATCATATCTATCCCTCTGGGTACTCCCCGCCTGTATGAAAAAGACTGGACCGAGATTGCTAGTTTCTTTGTGCTCCCTAACATAAAATATTTTGTAATTTGGGTGTGCAGCTGCTGAGGCGATAGCTTTGTTGTATCTATCAAAATATCCGCTCTCGTTCGCGCTGCCTGCATTAGTTCCAAATCGGTCAGTATACCAGCTAAAGCTACTCCATCTGGCGATAAATGGTGACGACGACGGGCTTCCGAAAATCTCTGGATCAGCATATCAACGGTACAATCTAGATACAAAACCTCAACTTTTAATTTATCGTTTGAAGCAAGCTCATCGATTGTGTCCATCATTTGATTGATGGAAAAATCTCGGTTACGAGTATCCAACCCAAGCGCCAATGGGCGATTTAGACTTGAACCATCAAAAAGTCGAGGAGCCAGAGTTAATGGCACATTGTCTATGGCCTCAAACCCAGCATCCTCAAGGAAATTAATCGCTGTAGTACGGCCAGCGCCGGAAGGACCTGTTACCAATATAACATGCATCACCTCCACCTTATCAATCATTCTTTGCAAATCCATTTTTCAGTAAAAGTATCAATGCCGCCGCCTGCGGCACTGCAGGCCTTCCTGGAAGGATATGTATAGGATGGCCCAACTTGGTCCTATAAGAGATTAGTGGTAAGCGTTCTGCATTTTCCAGAGAAAAATCCAAACAATATGCTANAGGAATACGTGTTGTTGATGTGGAGGATAACAACCCTAATCCACGTGCTTCGATACTTCCCGATAGTCGCTCAGGCGCTAGCAAGTGAAGACCTACTGCCGCTTTTTTAAGCCAAACNCGGTCATCACAAATTAGAGTTGCTCCAAGAACTATCATTTCAAGTGCTAAACGTGATTTTCCTGAGCCAGACGGTCCTANAATTAATAATCCTTTTTNTTCNACCGAAACGGCAGTTCCATGCAATAATAACCCCNCNGNTTCACTACTGTAATTTTTCCAAGAATTATATTTCATTTGAAATTAAACCCCCAGAAAAAATAGGTTGAAATTGCCATTGCCATTGAAGTGGCAAACGAAATAAGCAAATTGATGTTGTAAACCACNAGTGCTACTCCAAACATAGNNTACACTCTTCGCAGAACGTTAGTTTAGTTTTTGCCAACTCTATTACTTTCAGAAATCTTATTGATGCCTGCAACACGCAACTTCGTGCAAGAGATAACCACGAATCGCTCTTTTTAGAAGGAGATTCCAGACCTCAGNTCCTTTATTTTAATTAATTTTACAATCAGAACAAAAATAACTGGATTAAATTGCAACTGATTGCGCTAACTGTTTGTAAGCCCTCTGTTGAATACAAGGCATGGCGTGCTAAAGGCAGGGAGGGATATGAAGTACCCAGGAGCAATTAAATGACCAATGGACGTGTAAACCCCAATTTCACTCTAAAGGAACAAGGTATTATTGGTCTGAAAAATGTTTATTATAACTTAACAGAACCTAAGATTATCGAGTACGCTTTAGCTCGAAAAGAAGGTGAGCTTGGTATCGGTGGTGCATTTTTAGTCTCTACTGGAAAATTTACAGGCCGGTCCCCAGACGATAAACATATTGTAAAAACTGCTTCTACTAAAAACACAATTTGGTGGGAAAATAATGCTGAAATGTCTGTAGCAGGATTTGATAGACTGTACGCTGACATGCTGCAGCACATGAAAGGCAAAGATTATTTCGTTCAAGACCTTTTTGCAGGTGCAGAACCAGCCAGTCGTCTCGATGTACGGGTCGTAACTGAGTTAGCTTGGCACAGTCTTTTCATCAGGCATATGCTGCGTCGACCAGATTATGAGGACCTTAATAGTTTCACCGCAGATTGGACAATACTAAATTGTCCCACTTTCAAAGCTGATCCAATTCGGCACAACTGTAGATCCGAAACTATCATATCCTTAAATTTTGAACGTAAGTTGGTTTTAATTGGCGGAACTGAATATGCAGGAGAAAATAAGAAGTCTGTCTTTTCCCTTCTTAATTACATACTTCCAGATAAAGGTATTATGCCAATGCATTGCTCGGCTAATCATGCACCTGGAAATCCCGTCGATACCGCAATATTCTTTGGTTTATCAGGCACCGGAAAAACTACACTATCGGCAGATCCTACTCGGACATTGATCGGCGATGACGAGCACGGCTGGTCAAATCGTGGTACATTTAATTTTGAGGGTGGCTGCTATGCTAAAACAATCAATTTAAATGCCGACGCAGAACCAGAAATCTTTGCGACAACCTCAAAATTTTCTACAGTCATTGAAAATATGATTTATGACCAACACACCAAAAAATTAGACTTTGATGATGATAGTCTTACTGCAAATATGCGTTGCGCCTACCCATTAGAATATATATCAAATGCATCGGCAACTGCCGTAGGTGGCCATCCAAAGAATATTATTATGCTTACCTGTGACAGCTTTGGCGTTTTACCGCCAATAGCGCGCCTGACACCAGCACAAGCTATGTATCATTTCCTATCGGGTTTTACCGCGAAAGTAGCCGGAACAGAGCGTGGAGTGACAGAGCCACAACCAACTTTCTCAGCTTGTTTTGGCGCTCCGTTCATGCCTCGCAGACCGGAAGTTTATGGTGACCTACTGCGCAACAAAATTTCCAAACACGGCGCAACTTGCTGGTTGGTTAACACAGGCTGGACTGGTGGCGCTTATGGCTACGGTAGTCGGATGCCAATTAGCGCAACGCGCACACTTCTAAGCGCAGCACTCGATGGGACTCTTTCAAATGGTGATTTTCGATGCGATGAAACTTTTGGATTTGATGTTCCAATTACAGTCCCAGGGGTGGCTGA
>NZVF01000094.1 GCA_002698165.1 Planktomarina sp.
CCCAAGAAGCTTGGATTAAAGCCAATCCATCAATAGGTGTACCATTAGCTAATCCATCACGAATTGACGGCATTAAAAACCCTGGATGTCGAGATGATCCATCAAAGGCCTCTCGACTGGTCGTATCAATTATTTTTGGGTTTGAAAAACGCTTGTGAACTAAATCAACATAATTCTCAGGTCTTAAACCAGGCACCGCTTTCACGTGGGGTACAACTTCCCGAAGGACTATTTTTTGAAACAAAGGGCCTAACAATGAATGATTCATACACTGTTCGATAGTTTCAACAGAAAGCACCTCTGCAGGTACAGCGACCACCTGATGACCCCCGTTGAGAATACGAATTTTCATCATCTCAAAATCGTGGACTTTATTTGTAAATATTGCGCCTGCCAGATTCCAATCTGGACGGCCGGCACAGAAATCATCCTCGATCACCCATTGCCGAAAGTCTTCATGGGTGACGGGCACCGCGTCAGAAACACCAAGGTCATAGACCAATGCGCGCTCTTTGGCATTTGTGGCCGGCACGATGCAATCGACCATTGAATTAGGAAAACTGCAATTTGCTACAATCCACTCAGAAAGCTCTGGGTCTGATAGTCCAGCAAGCGCCACGATCACTTGACGCAAGATTGTCCCATTGCCCTGCAGATTGTCGCAGCTTTGGCAGGTGAACGGTCCCCAACCGTTATCACGCCGCAACCGCAGGGCGGCAACCATGGCACCAAAAGCGGTCTTTGGCGCCTCTGGATGATTGGCATCATAGATGATATCGGGATGGTTCAAATCGAAGCTTTTGCTGACTGGATCAATATAATAGCCGCCCTCTGTAACAGTCAGCGCTACAATTCTAATCTCCGGCTGCGCCATCTGGGCGATTAGTGCTCCATTATCTGCTTCAATTGGGACATAATCAATCATCGAACCGACAACTTCCACTGCGCGGCCCGTCGGGGACAATTCAACAAGGGTTGTCAAGAAGTCCTGCGCCGCCAGTTTCAGGCGCTGACCCTTGTCAAATTCTCGTACGCCAGCGCCAATAATAGCCCAGTGATGAGCTTGCCCCTGCTGCATCAAGCGGTGCAGATACCAAGCCTGATGAGCACGGTGAAAATTTCCCAGACCAATGTGAACAATGCCAGCCGTCAGTTTGTTGCGATCATAATTTGGGATTTTCACACTGCTTGGAAGATCGCACAGCGTAGAACTCGACAGGCTGGGGGCAGCTGAAATCTGCATTTGTTCTGTCATCAGCTCATCCAGTTCCCGCCATCAACATTATAAGTCTGCGCCACAATATAGGCCGCCTCATCACTTGCTAAAAAGAGCGCCATTCCGGTCAGGTCATCTGGCGTTGCCATACGTCCAAAAGGCACAGAAGCCCCAACTTCACGCTTTTTTTGTCCCAGCGCTTTTCCTTCATATTTGGCAAAAAACGCATCTACTTCATCCCAATGCTCACCATCGACGACCCCTGGCGCGATTGCATTCACATTGATGCCATGTTCAATCAGGTTGAGGCCAGCAGATTGGGTCAGGCTGATCACTGCCGCTTTGCTGGCGCAATAGACTGCCACAAGCGGCTCGCCGCGCCGTCCAGCTTGGCTCGCAAGATTGATGATCCGTCCTTTAATACCGCGTGCAATCATATGTTTGGCCACGGCTTGCAGTGTGAATAAACACCCCGATACATTAATATCAAAGATCCGTACGTAATCGGCGCGGGTAATTTCAGCGATGGGCGCGGCGGAAAAGATCGCAGCGTTATTGATTAGTATATCAACCTGTCCAAAGGCTTTGATGGTGCCATCTACGGCTGCGTCGATACTGGATTGATCAGTCACATCCATATATACTGCCCGCGCCGAAGCGCCAATTTCTTCAGCTGCAATCTGCGCACGATTTTTATCAATATCACCAATCACCACGCGCGCTCCTTCGGCCACATAAGCCTTGGCAAAAGCCAGGCCAATGCCACGAGCAGCTCCAGTGATCAGAGCAGTTTTTCCAGCCAAACGTGTCATTCTATCCGCAGCCCTTTCNCATCAAATTTATGTATCTGTTCAGTTTGGGGATTCAGAAAAATAGTATCANCATNTTTTATAGAAATATCGCCATTAACACGGACAGTGATGACGTCTTTCAGTCCAGTACCATGNACGTGTATAAAAGTATCAGATCCTATNTGCTCAGCTACTCCAACCCGNCCTTTCCAGGNTCCCTCAGTCATGCTGACTGTGATATGTTCNGGGCGAATACCTACATAATACGCATTAAATTNTTTGGTGGTGGGACCAGAAAAGATNTTCATCTTAGGAGAACCGATAAATCCAGCTACAAAGGTGTTATTTGGCTTGTAATAAAGATTTAAAGGCGACCCAATCTGCTCAATATTCCCATCTCGTAGAACAACTATCTTGTCTGCCATTGTCATAGCTTCAACTTGATCGTGGGTCACATAAATCATCGTTGTGTTCATGCGCTTGTGCATTTCAGCAATCTCAATTCGCATTCCAACTCTTAAAGCAGCGTCCAAGTTCGACAATGGCTCGTCGAATAGAAAGGCTAAAGGATCACGTACGATTGCTCGTCCAATAGCAACGCGTTGACGCTGACCACCTGACAGTTGACCAGGTTTCCGATCCAGGTACTCAGATAAGTTCAAGGATTTTGCTGCGGCTTCTACACGCTTATTGATCTCAACTTGATCTATTTTTTTCATGCGAAGTGGAAAGCCAATATTCTTGCGGACTGTCATATGAGGGTAAAGTGCGTATGACTGAAAAACCATCGCTAATCCACGCTTTGAAGGTGAAATCTGCGTGACATCTTCGTTATCGACAAAAATAGTCCCCGAAGTTAAATCCTCAAGTCCGGCAATCATGCGCAGAAGCGTGGATTTACCACATCCAGAGGGGCCTACAAATACTGTAAATTCACCGTTTTCTATGGTCAAATCTAATGGTGGAATAACCTGTATTTTATCAAAACTCTTTGAAACTTGATCCAATACGATACGACCCATTAGCTTTCCTTATTTTACAGCGCCAAAGGTCAGACCTTTGACCAGTTGTTTCTGACAAAACCAACCAAGCACGACGATAGGCCCAACAGCAGCCGTTGAGACAGCTGATAGGCGGCCAAAAAACAAGCCTTCAGGAGCCCGATTTCCTTCGATTAGCTTCGAAAGGGTTGCCGCATCTGTAGTAGTAAGGCGAACAGTCCAGTATGCTTCATTCCAACAGAATATAAAGCAAAGGAGGCCAGTAGAAATAATTCCACCCCAAGCTAACGGAACGAGGATTTCTTTAATTTCACCCCATGTATTAACTCCATCCATTTTACTTGCTTCAATTATGTCCTTTGGTATTTCCTTAAAGTAAGTGAAAAGCATCCATACGACGATGGGCAAGTTGATAAGACTGAGAACTATAATGACTAAAAAATGTGTGTCATATAGCCCAATATTTTTTGTTAGAAACGTCATTGGGTAGAGCACAGCCGCCGCAGGTAACATTTTGGTCGATAGCATCCAAATCAACACATCTTTAGTTGCCCTGCTGGGGTTAAATGCCATNGCATATGCTGCTGGAATACCTANAAAAAGNGTAAANGTGGTTGCAAAAACTGATGTAATNACTGAATTGNAAGCAAANCGCCAATAATCATAGTTCTGCGTCATATTAAGATAATTTTCGAGGGTTGGCACGAAAACGAATAAATACTCTGGCTTCACTGCATCCGCGTCAGATTTGAAACTTGTCAAAACCATCCAGAAAATAGGGAAAAAGAAAAACAAGCCGACAACCCAAGCCAATACTGGTCGCCCGTAAGCCCCGAACCGTGAGGATTTTACAACATCTGCCATGTCCTATTTCTCCTAATCCATTAAAGCCTTGCCAACCAAACGCAGCAGGAAAATAGCCACGATATTGGCAAGTAATACAGCAAAAATACCAGTGGCACTGGCCGCACCAATATTATTGTTAGAAAATTCACCTATAAGATAAGGTAGGTTTTTGTTTCCATTGCCACGACTTACAATTTCGATCTCAGCATAAAGCGATAAGTGGAAGATCGCTTGTATCATCACGACAATCGCTATTGGTCGGGCGAGATGCGGAAGAGTCAAAAAACGGAATTGAGACCAGGCGCTAGCACCATCGAGAATAGCCGCTTCTTTCTGTTGCTGATCCTCAGACTGCAGAGATGTGATGAAAATCAAAACAGCGAAGGGTGTCCATTGCCAGGTAACCATNGTAATGACTGCNATCGCAGATGTTTGGGTNGCGCGAAATGACACCGGTTCAAACTCNGGCCATAGTGAGAAAAACCCTCCCAAAATTGGCCAATTTCTTAACACTTCCAGTACATTGTTAACACCGGCGACCGCAATTCCTTGAAGCCCAAGAACTGGATCAAGGATCATATTGATCCATAAGACTGCATTTACAGCTGGCATAACAAAAAATGGCGAAATCAGAAGTACTCGGACTATTCCTTGACCNGGNAAGGATTTGTTGATCAATACCGCAATCATAACACCCATAAAAACAGTCAAAAACAAAATGCTACACACTATAAAAACGCTATTTTGAATCGCGAATAAAAAATCCTTTGAATTTAGAACATACTCGTAGTTTCCAAACCCACGCCAGTTACTCAATGACGGTGAAGTCCATTCTGGCCGNCGAAGGCTATTCAATACGTATCTGATAAATGAGAAGTATAGTGTCATCCCCAGTGGCACTACCATCCAGACTAACAGCAATAATACAGCAGGTGTTTGAAGGAGACGGGGAAGCACTCTATTCGACATCGCTATTGTTCCTCATCAAAACCTAAATTTATCAAAATATCCTGCAGATAAGGGGATCATAAGTGTAGTGTCTGGATCGTCAAACAATATAAAATTTAAGAAATAAATCGCCAGATTAAGGGCCCGGTGCAAACCGGGCCCACTGGACGTAAATACTAGTAATTAGTAGTAACCAGCCTCACGCATAATTGCGTCAGCCGCACCCTGTGCCGCTGCTAGAGCTTCATCTACTGACTTTGCTCCTGAAAGCGCCGCTGCCATTTCCTGGGCAACAGCTGAACCTACTTCTGGAAACTCAGGTATAGCTGCAAACTGAACACCTACGTATGGCTTGAGTTCTGATGCCGCAGGTGCTGCCGAATTTATAGCTGCCATTTCTGCTGCCGCGAAGCCTGCCACTGCTTTAAACTCAGGAAGCGCATAAGTGGAAGCACGCTGACCGGTAGGAACTGATCCCCATCCAAAATCTGGATGATTTCCNACCGCTTGAACGTAGTCTTTCGATGTAGCCCATTCGATAAACGCGGATGCAGCAGCTGCGTTTGGCGATCCTGCAGGAATGGCCATAGCCCATGCCCACAACCAGTTAGCTCCAGTTGCATTACCCGCATTCGGGGATTGTGCATATGCAACACCATCTACTTCTAAGAATGAAGCAGCGATCGTGGCGTCAATCCACATTCCGCATTTACCTTCATTATACAAAGCTAAAATCTCATTAAAAGAGTTACCTTCAGAACCCGGAGGTCCATAGTTACCAAGNAAGTCAACATAGAAATTGATGGCATCTTTCCACATCTGACTATCGAGGGCCGGGCGCATATCAGCATGGAACCAAGAACCACCAAAAGAGTTTACGACCGTTGTTATAAATGCCATATTGTCACCCCAGCCTGGCTTTCCACGCAAACACGCGCCGTAAACCCCTGCAGATGGGTTGTGCATAGCGGCAGCAGCCTGTTTAACGCGCGACCAACTGTCGTTGTCGTTAATTGTTACNCCAGCAGCGTCAGCCAAATCCTTTCGATACATTACCATGGACGACTCACCGTAGAAGGGTGCAGCATACAGCGTACCTTCATGTGATAACCCCGCGCGCATGGCCGGTAAAATATCTTCAACGTCATAACCAGAACCAAAATTTAATGGCTCGATCCAACCCGCCGCACCCCATATTGGTGCTTCTTGCATGCCAATATTAATGATGTCGTACTGACCNCCACCGGTTGCAGTGTCTGCTGTAACTTGTTCGCGTAAAACACCTTCTTCCAGAGCAACCCAATTTAACTCAACACCAGTTTCGGCAGTATAAGCCTTCGCTACTGTTTGCATATTGATCATATGACCGTTATTCACGATCGCGATTGTCAGTGAGTCTGTTGCGCTAGACGCTCCAGCCAAAAGAGCCACCACGCTTGCGATACCTAAAGTTTTCTTGAAATACATCCCATATCTCCCTTATGTTTGGATGTTATTGGATGAGACTACACAGACATCGAAAGGTCCGTCAATCAGATATTTACGCGCGTAAATATAATATTTAACTCACGCAGAGTCTCTCATAATCAATTTGCCTTCAAAAAGCTTTGATTCATGGTCCTTTTTTCCACTTTCAACAGTCATGGACAACAACTCAACGGCATAACCAGAAATCGCCTCGTACTCCTGCGCAATGGTTGTCAAAGGGGGACAAGTATAGCGCGCAAGTGGATGATCATCCTGTCCAGCGACGCGAATCGAAGCCTCGGGGTCAAGACCAACGCGAATCCCTTGTTCCCAGCAAGCCGTGAGAAGACCAATTGCAAGCCGATCGTTACTGCACAGAATTGTCCTTGAAGGAAACCCTTTAGANCTNAAAACCTCATGCGCGCCCCTNCGGCCTATTTCCTCAAAGGCCCAACCATCTCCCTCGACTTTAATTACTTTAGGTTCATGTCCCAACTTTGACATCGCGTCTAAATAACCCTGACGTCGCTTATTAGCGTTGGGGTTAGAAGGTGTTTGCATTTCAAAAAANCAGGGTGGNTCTCCTGTTCGGCAAAGATACTCTGCCATCAGCATTGAAAACTGAGTATTGTTAGATCCTACAAAAGCCAAGCCCAAGTCAGGAATATTACTGTCAAAAAGTACTGTAGGAACATCATCACAAAACTTTTCAATTTCGATACGAATAGACGACCGGCCGAGTGGTGCCATTAAAACACCAGCAGGTTTCAAAGACCGAAGGCTATCAAGGATCTCAACTTCAAGAGAAGGATTACCATGCGCGCTATATAGTGTTGGACGGAACCCTGCATCTATACAACGCTGTTCCACATTTCGGGCAATCTCAGCAAAAAATGGATCAGAAAGATAGGGCACCAAAATTCCAACGTTTTTAGTCAATTTTCTATTTTGATTAATAGCATAGATGTTGGGTCGATAGTCATATTCCTCAAGCGCTTGCTCAATTCTTGTCCGAGTTGAAGCTCGCACGCTTTCTGCATCGTTGAAATATTTAGATACTGTTGGCCGGGACAGTCCACTCACTGAAGCAAATTCTTCCATATTTTTAATTTTCGATGTTTTTGTCATCGGCTACTGCCCTACATTACTAGAACTTTACACTTTCTTATCGCGCGCAAATAATCAACAAGTTATTTGGAAATAATTTTTACCTGATTGGAATCTGGTAGCAGAAAGTCAAAATTTTATATTTATAAGAAATAGACTGTTTTTAGTTTTAATTTTGAATAATAATTCTGACATTAAAACCAAGGAGAATATTATGGCAAACGCAGCTCTATATATGTCTGGTTTTGGAAATGATTTTCAAACAGAGGCGCTCCCCGAAGCATTACCGGATGGACAAAACAGTCCACAAAAATGCAATTACGGGCTATATGGCGAACAACTTTCTGGTACTGCCTTTACTGCGCCGCGATCTCAGAACGAACGCACATGGTGCTACCGAATACGCCCTTCGGTCAAACACACCCATCGATTTGAAAAAATTGATTTTTCTTACTGGAAATCCGCACCACATGTTCTGCCTGACGTCGCAAGTTTAGGACAATACCGCTGGGATCCTATTCCAATAACGTCAAATGATCATACGTGGCTAACAGGCATGTATACAATGACCACTGCCGGCGACGTAAATACCCAAATTGGTATGGCGGCGCACACCTATCTAGTGACCAAAAGCATGCAAAATGAGTATTTTTATTCGGCAGACAGCGAACTTTTAGTTGTTCCACAGGTTGGAAAATTAAGGTTTTGCACCGAACTCGGTATTTTAGACGTGCATCCACAAGAGATAGCAATTATTCCACGTGGATTAGTATATCGCGTTGAAGTAGTGGATGGTCCAGCCCGTGGTTTTGTTTGCGAGAATTACGGTCAAAAATTTAATTTACCAGGCCGCGGTCCCATTGGCGCTAACTGCATGGCTAACCGTCGTGATTTTAAGGCACCAGTAGCATACTATGAAGATAAAGAGATACAAAGCATTGTAACGGTAAAATGGGCGGGGCAATTTCATCAAACCCAAATAAACCATAGCCCTTTAGACGTGGTTGCCTGGCACGGAAATTATACGCCTTACAAGTATGATTTAAATGCCTATTGCCCCGTCGGTGCTACCCTGTTTGATCATCCAGACCCATCTATTTATACAGTGCTTTCAGCGCCGAGCGGGGTTGAGGGTACTGCTAATGTAGATTTTGTATTATTTCGCGACCGCTGGTCGGTCGCTGAAAATACTTTTCGGCCACCGTGGTATCATAAAAATGTTATGTCAGAACTGATGGGCAATATTCATGGTCAATACGATGCCAAGCCAGAGGGATTTATCCCCGGGGGGATGAGTTTACACAATATGATGCTGCCCCATGGACCAGATAAGGCAGCATTTGAGGCCGCGTCTAATGCCAAGCTAGAACCGCAAAAATTGGAGAACACTATGTCTTTCATGTTTGAAACTCGTTTTCCGCAGCATCTAACAAAATTTGCGGCGTCTGAAGCACCACTCCAGGATGATTATATCGATTGTTGGATTGATCTCGAAAAGAAATTTGATGGCACACCTGGAAAAAAAGACTAGCAAACGCTTCAATTGATATAATTTTTCAAATTAAGCCATAAAGGGTATTGAAAGAAATATTTTAAACAATTGCATTTCCCTAACCACGGGCTAAACCAGGCTATCAGGGAGAGGATCTATATGACACAAACGATCACTAAATCCGCCAAGCAAATGATAGCGGAAGCCAATAAAGACATAAATACGATAACTGTTGAAGATGCACGTAAAATTATCGACAGCCCTGATCACGTGATAGTGGATTTACGAGATATTCGAGAATTGCAGCGTTCGGGTAAAATACCAGGCGCATTTTCTTGTCCCCGTGGGATGTTAGAGTTTTGGATTGACCCAGAAAGCCCATACCACAAGGATATTTTCAACCAGAACAAGACTTATGTTTTTTATTGCGCCAGCGCGTGGCGGTCAGCGCTCAGCACTAAGCTTGCGCAAGATATGGGACTATCGCCCGTTGCACACATTAACGGTGGGTTCACAGCTTGGTCCAAGGCTAATTATCCAATTGAAGACGTATCCAAGTAACTAATGAGGTTCATATGAGAAATTCTCCATCTTCCGAAGATTTACACAGCTGGGATCGTGAACATTTCATTCACCCTTGGCACGATATGAACTCTTGGCGGAACTACGACAATATGCTCGTTGATGGAGCTGATGGCATTTATATGTACGATGAGACTGGGAAAAAGTTCATCGATGGTCCCGGTGGGATGTGGTGTGTTCAAATAGGGTATGGTCATAAAGAAATGGCAGATGCTATTGCAGATCAAGTAATGAAAATGCCCTATGCATCACCATTCACAAATGTCACCCAACCCGGTGCAATTCTGGCAAAAAAAATCGCAGATCTCGCTCCAGGAGATTTGAATAATGTGTTTTTTACAACTGGAGGATCCACCGCCGTGGATTCTGCGCTACGTGCCATGCAATTTATGAACAATAGTCTCGGGCGTCCAAACAAAAAAATTATTTTAGCTAGGGAAAAAGGGTACCATGGCTCTACTTATCTCGCAGCATCTGTAAGTGGCAAAGAGCGCGACATAACCAAATTTGATGTTGAGGGTCGACTGGTGCATTTCCTACCAAACGTAAATCCTTATCTGCGGCCAGACGATATGAGTGTCGAAACCTGGTGCGACGCTAAAATTCAAGATTTACAAAATGCTATCGACACTATTGGTGCAGATAAAATTGGAGCCTTTATTGCAGAGCCTATTTTAAGCTCCGGTGGGGTTATTGTGCCGCCCAATGGCTATCACAAGAGAACGTTTGATTTATGTCGGGCTCACGATATTCTGTATATATCAGATGAAGTGGTCACTGGATTTGGCCGTTTGGGTCATTGGTTCGCCTCAGAGACTGTTTTTGGAATTAAGCCTGACATAATTACCTGTGCAAAGGGACTAACATCAGGATACCTACCTTTAGGTGCATGCATTATTTCAGACGAAATGATGGAGAGAATGACACATCAGGGGGAAGTTTTGTTCTCAAATGGCTACACTTATTCTGGTCACCCTGTGAGCTGTGCAGCTGCACTTAAGAACATTGAAATAATGGAACGCGAAAAAATTCTAGAACATGTTCAGGATATTTCTCCCTACTTTCAAGAACGCTTATTAGATTTAAAAAAGTTTCCAATCGTTGGTGACGCCCGAGGAAAAGGGCTAATCGGCTGTATCGAAGGACGCCTAAGCAAAGATGGTTCGCGACTTGAGGACGAACGTAAGATTGGAAAGATGTTAGACGAAGTATGTAACAATATGGGCCTAATTGTGAGACCACTAATTAATATGTGCGTGTTTTCTCCACCTTTGATCATCTCTAAGTCGCAAATTGATGATATGTTTAACATCTTGGAACAAGCTATCGTAAAGGTAAGCGCAGAGTTTAATTAAATCCTTAAAACCTGTTAATGATGCAGATTGGATATTGAATTAGAATGTTTTCGATATATACGGAAATCACGTTTCCTATAGTGGAAATTTGTTTAATATCGGACATATCAGATGACGCTTAAGGCAAAACACACTCCACTATATGACCTACATTGTGAGTTAGGCGGTAAAATGGTCGATTTTGCGGGTTGGGAGATGCCCGTTCAATATCCAATGGGAATTATGGGCGAGCATAATATATGCCGCACCAAGGCCGCATTGTTCGATGTAAGCCATATGGGACAGGTTATACTGCGCGGGCATAACGTGGCACAAAAACTTGAGGCGTTGGTGCCATCAGCTTTAATAGAATTACCAGTGGGCAAGGCTCGATATACAGTTCTAACGAATGCCAATGGCGGAATTAAAGATGATTTAATTGTCTCAAATGCAGGTGATCATCTATTTTTAGTTGTCAACGCATCTATGCGAGACAAAGACATTCCTTACATGACCCAAGCTTTGGATGGAATAGAAGTAAGAGAAATCTTTGACCAAGCTTTAATAGCATTACAAGGTCCGGCAGCGGAACAGGTGCTTAAAGCACATTGCAATGCAATTGTTAACCTTAAATTTATGGAGAGTATAACGGCAACGATTAATGGGGTGCCATGCCGAATATCACGATTAGGATATACGGGTGAGGATGGATTTGAAATTTCAATCCCAGAGTCCAAAGCGGAAGATATTACCCGCTCCATTCTTGATCATCCAGACTGTTTCCCCGCAGGTCTTGGCGCTCGCGATAGCCTTCGTATGGAAGCTGGCCTTTGTCTTTATGGAAATGATATCGATGAAAATAAGTCACCGGTCGAGGCCAATCTTAGCTGGACCATTCAAAAACGTAGGCGACTGGAGGGTAATTTTCCAGGGGCGACCCGTATCTTAAGAGAACTTGCCGATGGGCCTAGCCAGAAGCTGGTTGGCATAAAACCTCTTGGGCGTGCACCAGCTCGGGCAGGAGTAGAAGTACAAAATCAAAATGGTCAAGCTATTGGAACTATAACCTCTGGTGGCTTTGGGCCCACTTTTGATGGTCCAATTGCAATGGGATATGTCGCTATTAATCAAGCCAAGCCAGGAAATCAGGTCAACCTCGTAATACGCGGAAAGCAACAGCCGGCAGAGGTATGCACCCTGCCCTTTATAAAACAAAATTACCAACGTTAGTTAGGAAGAACAATGACAACTTATTATTCCGAAGAACATGAGTGGATTACCATCGAGGGAGATATCGCAATCGTTGGGATTACTGCACATGCAGCCGAACAGCTGGGAGATATTGTATTCATTGAACAAAAAGAAGAAGGTGACGAATTTGAAAGCGGTGATGAAATCGGAGTTATAGAGTCCGTTAAAGCCGCATCCGAAATATACGCTCCAGTTGATGGTGAGGTTATAGAAGCCAATACAGTTTTGGAAAATAATCCATCAGTGCTGAATGAAAGTCCTGAAAGTGAAGCATGGATTTATAAAATAAAATTATCTGACCCGTCTCAGCTTGACAGCT
>NZVF01000095.1 GCA_002698165.1 Planktomarina sp.
GGAGCAGGTGATACCACTCACAAAAGTCCTCATGTTCCAGTTTTGCCAAAAGATATTGCAGCGGCGGCCGTCGATGCTGCGAAAGCTGGTGCATCGATTGCACATATTCATGCGAGAGATCCGGACACTGGCTTAGGTTCACGAGACCCAAAACTGTTTAAAGAAATTGTTGATCGGGTGCGTGATAGTAATACCGACGTAGTGATAAACATTACTGCCGGTATGGGTGGGGATTGGATCTCTGATACCTCTGACCCAGCTCTACCCGGGGTTGGTACAGACATGATTGGTCCAGAAGAACGGTTGGCTCACATAAAGGAATGTTTGCCCGAAATTTGTTCCCTGGATTGCGGAACATTAAATTTTTCGGACACAGATATGATTTATATCTCGACTCCACCGACTTTGCGAAAAATGGCTGCCATGGCACGTGACTGGGGCGTTAAACCTGAGTTGGAAGTGTTTGAGCTAGGACATATTCGCTTCGCCAAAGCAATGATTCATGAAGGTTTAATTAATGATCCGCCTATGTTCCAATTGTGTTTGGGTATTCCGTGGGGAGCTGAACAAACTGTCGAGACAATGGTTGCGATGAAATCTCAGCTTCCTTCTGGTGCCAGTTGGGCTAGTTTTGGTATTGGCCGTGGTCAAATGCCGATGATGGCGGCGGCAGTTGCTCTTGGGGGGAACGTACGTGTCGGCTTGGAGGATAATATTTACCTTGAACGTGGCGTGTTGGCCACAAATGCGCAGCTGGTCACCCGTGCTCGTGAGATTATTGAACGTATGGGTGGACGTGTCGTAACACCACAAGAGGCGCGTAATAAACTTAAGTTGAGAGGCGCTGATGATTAAGCCATCAGATTTTGAGTAAGGACATTTAAATAATGGAAACCAACCAAGAAATTAATTTACTTATGGATACCGTTCGTCGGTTTGTGGAGACAGAAATGTTTCCTCATGAAGAGGAAATAGACCGTCTCGGTCACGTACCAGAAGAAATAGGTCGAGCGATTGAAGCTAAGTCGAAGGAGTTGGGCCTTTTTGCCTGTAATTTGCCTGCAGAGGTTGGTGGCGGTGGTTTAAGTTATGGACCGATGTCTCTTATTGAACGCGAATATGGCAAGACCAGTCATGCACTTCAAAGTTGGGCAGCGCGTCCCACGGAATTATTAATGGCCTGCGAAGGTGATCAACGTGAACAATATCTTTTGCCAGCAGTGCGTGGAGAAAAGCGAGAGTTATTTGCTCTATCCGAGCCTGATGCTGGATCAGACGTGATGGGCATGAAATCAAACGCGCGGCGTGATGGAGATGATTGGATACTCAATGGCTCAAAACACTTTGTTTCGGGACCCTGTATGCCTGATTTTGCGATTGTTTTTGCTGCGACCGGTGAAGATGAAACCCCAAGAGGACCTCGAAAGCGTATAACTGCCTTTTTGGTGGACGTTGGAGCTGCCGGTTTTGATTGCCGTCAAGGAACCCGGTGCGTGAGCTATCGAGGATATAATACATATGAATTGCACTTTGATAATGTTCGCCTGAGCNCAGAGAAAGTTTTGGGTGAAGAAGGTTATGGTCTCGATTTAGCTGGAAAATGGNTGGGTATGGGTCGTATTTGGGTTGGTGCTACTTGCTGNGGTAAAGCNGAGCGTATTTTAGGCATGGCCACAGATTGGGCTGCAAANCGAAAACAGTTTGGTAAACCAATTGGCNCATTTCAGGCAACAGGTTTTCGATTGGCGGATGGAGCGATCAATCTGCGAGCGGCAGANTTANTGGTCAACGATGCTGTGTCTCGTGCCGAGAAGGGCTCTATGAGTGATGCTGATGCAGCAATGGTCAAGGTGTTCTGTTCTGAGATGTTAAATAAAATTGCTGATGATGCAGTGCAAATTTTTGGTGGTATGGGNCTGATGGAAGAAATGCCCATCCAACGTTTCTGGCGTGACAGTAGGTTGGAACGGATCTGGGACGGTACGTCTGAAATTCAACGTCACATTATTACACGCTCAATTCTGCGTCCGCTGGGTGCATGACACCTCAACGTCGAGCCAATTTTCAACGGCTTTTGAAACCTCGTCATATTGTTTTTATCGGGGGCCGTTATGCCATTATTGCAATTGATGAGGCTCGNCGGCGGGGATTTGATGGAGATATGATTGCTGTNAATCCCACNCGTNCTNATCTAGCAGGNGTTCCTTGTGTNNCGTCCATCGAGGATTTGCCGATAGTACCTGATGCTGTATATTTAGCCATTCCAGCCGATGATGTCGTGGAGTCCATACGAAGCCTGGCAAAGCTAGGNACNGGAGGAGTGGTATGCTTCTCAGCTGGGTTCAAGGAAGCAGGTAATTCNCAGTTAGAAAAGGATTTAGTAGAGGCGACAGGAGACATGGCTCTGATTGGGCCTAACTGTTACGGTCTCATTAATTATATCGATAANTCTGCCCTATGGTCCTTTGAGCATGGNGGTTGGTCACCTGGTTATGGTGCTGCAATTATTACTCAATCTGGAATGTTCTCTTCCGATATTACCATGAGCCAACGTTCACTACCTTTAGCCTACATGGTCTCTGCTGGTAATCAGGCAGTATTGGGGCCAGAAGAATTTTTAGATTTCTTTGCTGATGACCCAGTCGTGCGNGCNATCGGACTGCATATCGAGGGCTTGCAAGATATCGCNAAGTTTGAACGTGCGGCCTTAAAAGCACTGTCCAAAGGCAAACCTGTGGTCGTTCTGAAAACTGGTAGTTCCAGTATTGGATCGGAGTTAACTGTCAGCCATACAGGTTCACTTTCAGGCTCATTTGAACTTTACGAGGCTATGTTCGAGCGGATTGGGATAATAAGCGTAAGTAATCCTTCACAATTTTTGGAAACTTTAAAACTCATCTGCGTAGTTGGAGCACCCAAAGGCAAACGGGTTGCTGGTTTCACGTGCTCTGGTGGAGGTGCTACGATGCTTGCGGATTATGCTGAAAAAATTGATTTAATTTTTCCAACAGTAGACCCATTGCAAGAAAACGATTTAGCGCTNTTATTGCCAGATATNGCGACAGTTTCCAATCCATTAGATTATACCACACCTATATGGGGGCAGGCAGAGATGACTTATCCTGTCTTTTTAAAGGCTATTTCCGCGTTTGAGGCTGACTCTGCAGTACTGGTTCAAGATTACCCAGCGGAGGGGCTCGATAGCTCTAAAGTTTTTTATGCAAACGATGCCATGGCATTNGCGANGGCGACGAAAGAACGAGGGTTACCGGCCATTGTCTGCGCAACATTGCCTGAAAATATGGATTTAGAAACGCGCCAACTTTTGATTGCAGAGGGTGTGGCCCCGATGCAGGGGATCCACGAGACTTTAAATGCGATTAATGGTTCTGCGAAATGGGTACAGGCACGGACACGCTTTCAATCAGAAGAGCCANAACCCTTACTGCCTGCTTTTCCATTTTCTGGGCAGAAAATGTTAACTGAGAGTGAAGGAAAGCGATGGTTGTTCGAGAATAAATTGAATGTTCCCGAGGGAAGGGTNGTGGCTGCTNGCGATGTTGCAAATGCGGCGGATGAGGTGGGTTATCCAGTNGCGTTAAAGATGGTGAGTTCGCGATTGGCTCATAAAACTGAAGCTGGCGCGGTAGCGCTAAATCTTNAAAATGAGGATGCTTTACATAAAGCANTAGCAGGGATGAAAGTTGATGTAACAGCTTATAATCCAGAAATATTTCAGGATTTATTTTTGGTGGAAGCAATGGCGCCTGCTCCTTTGGCTGAGCTTATTATTACCTTGCGCAGTGATCCTCAATTTGGAGCCGTTTTAGTAATTGGCAGTGGTGGAATTTTTGTTGAGTTAATTGCNGATNCGGCAACTTTACTGTTGCCTACGAGCCAAAAACAAATAATCCGTGCTTTAAAAAGCCTTCGTGTTTCTGGTTTGCTTAAAGGTTTTCGGGGAAGGCCTATGGTAGATTTAAATAAGGTGGCAAACGAAGTCCACACGCTATGTATTGCCTATCAGGATAACTATGAGATTTTGACAGAAATTGAGATTAATCCACTATTTGTTTATCCTGATCATGTTTGTGCCGTGGATGTTTTAATGCATTCGACTGTTGAAGATTGACCTAATTTTTTATTTATTTCNGAATTCTTCAGAAANNGGGAAGTGTTAGAANCTCTTTTTGGTTGGAGAAGATATAAGAGCAAACAAATGTTGCGTATCGGTTTTATCTAGTTCAAATATAGCATCACAAATTTCTTTTGTACGACTTTGACCTAAAACTGGCTTAGCATAATCATAGAACTTTTTTACTAATTCTGATTCAGTTGGTGGGTCCTCGAAATCCCATCTGGGCTCAAACCAAGTTGATGATAAGATTTGTCCATCGATAAGTGTGATGTCTGCTTTAGCAAATCTTTTTTCAGGAAAGGCCGAATTAGCTTTCTCATCNTCNCCCATTGTTAAGATTGAGGATAAGCGTTGTACTTCTGGGTTTTTTAATGCCTTCTCTGCGACGTGTTCTGGTAATACGTTATTATGNACGAGTGCAACAGCGCATGGAAATGATGTAGAGTATTGTGCTTCTTCTGTATTAGTCACCGTTTTTTGGCCAAGTCGGACCGCTTCATGAAAAGAGGTAATATGAATGTTGGCAATGNCTTCACTAGCAAAGCTATGGCGGGATTTGAGATCTAACACTGCTGCGATTGGAGCTTGGGCCCATCGGCAAACTGGATAGGGTTTAAAGTACTGCTGTGTAACA
Source organism: Planktomarina sp. (assembly GCA_002698165.1). GTDB lineage: Bacteria > Pseudomonadota > Alphaproteobacteria > Rhodobacterales > Rhodobacteraceae > Planktomarina. The sequence continues at coordinate 4,773 of NZVF01000095.1, forward strand.
AGCCAATTTTNTCCGAGATCGCTCCAGTGCTCTGTTCCCAAAGTTATGGCAGGAGCCCCTGTAAACCCAGCTTTGGCCATGCGTGCGGCAGCCACACCACACATCGCCCCCCAGCCNGAGCCATCTTTAAGCATTGTNGGGTGATCTATACANCGCATCATTTGGCTTCTGGGTCCATGATATTCGGCTATTCCCATCGCGTGGCTGGTTTGTTCAGAAGTTAGATCCATCATTTGTGACGCCACGCCCGCTATTGCTACTGCGACCCAAGCTCCGGAAGTGTGATAATCTGATACTGAGGCATGTTGAGCTAATGCGGTGCGACATGCTAGTTCATAGCCAATGGTAAGTGCCAAAAGAAACTGTTGGCCTGTGATTGATTTACTACTCTGGGCCACCCCATACAAAGCCGGAAATAAACCACANCCNGCNTGGCCNTTGGCAGGGTTAAATCCGTCATGGCCATCCAAAGCATCAATAGTCATTCCACCAGCCAGTGCCACTCCGGTTACNGATGCTCCTCGTCCATCAAAGATCATTGGAATGNTTCCACTCATATCTTTGGAAGCATAATCGCACACAATCTTTGATAATTTAGTTCTTGAACCACCAGCCGCAATGCCAATTAGGTCCAGCAAACAGAGTTTGATTTGACCACGGACCTTTGAAGGTAGATCATCCCAAGTCACTTGCTTTGAAAAGGCTATAATAGCATCGGTATCCAGCATGTTGTGCCCTTTTGGTAAAGACTAGATCTGGACCTAGCGAGAAACTCTTATCTATTTACGACACCATCACTCGAAGATTGCTTAATTTAAAGTCTTCAAACCCAAGCATCGTCAGCATTTAATTTTCTAAACTACTACTCTCATTATGTTCGCCCAAACCTGGTGCGGCCCTTTTGAGTTGTAAGTTACTGGCTGAAAATTTTATTGGTGTGCGGACGCCTGGAATACCTTCAGGTTCTATGCGCATCTCACGATGCGAAGTTTGTGGGTCTTCCAAGGCTTCTGCCACGGTGTTAATNGGTCCTGAGGGCACTCCAGCGNCCTCTAATAAGACCAGAACTTCTGATTTAGCAAAACGACTCAATTCNTTTGTTATTTGACTAATTACTTCAGTTCGATTTGATATTCTTGTCATGTTATCGGCGAAAATTGGATTTTCAATCCAATCATTTCTNCCCAAAGCCTGAGCTAGATTTTTGAATTGTCTATTGTTGCCACAGGCTATAACTATGTGACCGTCAGAAACTGGAAATACTTGATAGGGGACAATACTAGGATGCGCATTTCCCATACGCTTTGGGCTCTCTCCCGTCGTTAAGTAATTTAAATTCTGATTAGCTTGNGCTGCCAGCATGCAATCAAAAAGTGCCATATCTACTTGTTGCCCTAGCCCTGTTCGTTCGCGCNGGGCGAGAGCTGCTTGGATNCCGATGACTCCATAAAGGCCTGTGAAAACGTCAGCAAATGCAACACCCACTTTTTGTGGCATACCATCGGGCTCACCGGTAATATCCATAATTCCAGTCATTCCCTGAATCATGAAGTCGTAACCGGCCTTTTGTGCCCTAGGACCATCCTGTCCAAACCCAGTAACAGAGCAATATATTAGCCTTGGATTTTTAGCTCTAAGCGCACAATAATCCAGCCCAAATTTTTTGAGACCCCCTACTTTAAAGTTTTCAATTAAGACGTCAGAAGAAGTAATAAGTTCTTTCAGATNGGTTAAACCTNCGGGGTCATTGAAGTCGACTGTGATGCCNTGCTTGCCACGGTTTGCACTATGGAAATAGGCTGCTGAATTATCAGTCCCTTTTTTTATAAAATTTGGTCCCCAATTTCTTGTATCATCTCCCTCTGGGCTTTCTACCTTGATCACCTCAGCACCTAAATCTGCAAGAGTTTGACCAATCCACGGTCCGGCTAAGACGCGAGCTAGTTCGATAACTTTGAGGCCTTCCAACGGATACATTTCATTTCCTTACAGTATTTGAGGATGAAGTTTNTTTAATCGACGAGNAATTNGCTGNAACTTNNTTGTAATTTTCAATATATTTCTTGTAATGGTATCAACTTAAAGTAAACAAAATAATGAACNGTGGAGNATGAAATTTGCNNGGATAATAAAAATATTTTTTAATATTAAAATTAAAAAATTTCGAGTTTTAAAGCTAATTTCATCTAAAAACTTTTCTGCCCCTTGTCCTAACTGGGGTGCAACACTAAGCTTANNAAAGCACATNGGCGATATGCCTTAATCTAGAGCAGCNGGCGGTACTTATGAAAGATCCAGTAGAAACTTATATGAACCTCGTACCTATGGTAGTTGANCAAACTAGTCGTGGTGAAAGAGCCTATGATATTTTTTCGCGTTTGCTAAAAGAACGCATCATTTTTGTTAATGGCGCCGTTCATGACGGCATGAGCACCTTAGTTGTGGCTCAGTTACTGCATCTTGAAGCAGAAAACCCTTCAAAAGAAATTAGCATGTATATTAATTCGCCTGGTGGGGTTGTTACAGCGGGACTGTCGATTTACGACACCATGCAGTATATTAAGCCAAAAGTAAGTACACTCTGTGTCGGACAAGCTGCCTCAATGGGGTCTTTGTTNCTCACTGCAGGTGAAAAAGACATGAGATTTTCGCTGCCAAATTCNTCNATAATGGTNCACCAGCCTTCAGGTGGCTATCAAGGGCAAGCAACNGATATTATGATCCACGCAGAGTTTACTCAGAAGCTAAAACGCCGTTTGAACGAGATCTACGTAAATCANACTGGTCAAAAATACGAGGTTGTTGAAGCTGCACTGGAACGTGACAATTTCATGTCACCTGAAGATGCTAAAGATTGGGGCCTCATTGACGAAATNGTTACCAATAGACCGAAAGATGAAGAGTAATTTTTCTAAAATCTAAAAGATGGTTGTGGCCCNTTGTTTGGTGACATATGNTCTCNNCAATTTGTTANTAATNNNTTGGGCTTNGNTTTTTGTTTGNAATNGNTNNAGTTTTAAAGGTGATACATGGCTGATAAANCANGTGGCGACANTAAAAACACCCTTTATTGCAGTTTTTGCGGTAAAAGTCAGCATGAAGTGAGAAAACTAATTGCTGGTCCAACCGTATTTATTTGTGATGAATGTGTTGAGCTATGCATGGATATCATCCGTGAGGAAACTAAANCCTCCGGTTTAAAGGCATCCGATGGNGTTCCTACGCCTTTAGAAATTTGCCAAGTTTTAGATGATTATGTNATTGGACAGTCCCATGCGAAACGGGTTTTATCTGTTGCGGTACACAATCACTATAAAAGGCTTAATGTAGCCGCAAAATCTGATGAGATTGAATTGGCTAAATCTAATATAATGCTGATTGGGCCAACAGGTTGTGGTAAGACACTGCTTGCGCAGACCCTAGCACGTATTTTAGATGTGCCGTTTACAATGGCAGACGCGACAACCTTAACTGAAGCTGGTTATGTCGGTGAAGATGTGGAAAATATCATACTGAAGTTGTTGCANGCGAGTGAATACAACGTCGAAAGAGCTCAGCGCGGTATCGTATATATTGATGAAGTAGATAAAATCACGAGAAAATCGGATAATCCATCCATTACTCGTGACGTTTCTGGCGAAGGTGTTCAGCAAGCTTTGCTTAAGATCATGGAGGGTACAGTCGCTAGTGTGCCACCCCAAGGNGGCAGAAAACATCCACAGCAAGAATTTCTTCAGGTAGATACAACAAATATTTTATTTATTTGTGGTGGTGCTTTCGCCGGTCTAGATAAGATAATCTCAGCCCGTGGCAAAGGAAGCTCAGTTGGATTTGGTGCAGATGTTAAAGAAAATGACAGCCGGGGTGTNGGAGAAGTGTTCACTGAGCTGGAGCCAGAAGATCTTCTTAAATTTGGTCTGATACCGGAGTTTGTTGGACGTTTACCAGTTATTGCGACCCTAACGGACCTGGATGAAGCCTCTTTGGTCACCATCTTGACTGAACCTAAAAATGCACTGATCAAACAATACCAGCGTCTNTTNGAACTTGAAGATGTGGNGCTAAATTTTACCGATGATGCCCTTGTTTCAATTGCAAAAAGGGCGATTGAGCGTAAAACTGGTGCTCGGGGTCTAAGGTCTATTTTGGAAGATATTTTGCTGGATACGATGTTTGATCTACCAGGATTAGACAGTGTTGAGGAAGTTGTGGTCAATGAAGAGGCAGTAACTTCTGATNCAGCACCATTGATGATCCACAGTGATAGTAAAAGTGAGCCAGCAACGGCNGGATAAATACACAAATTGAATTTTTCAATTTGGTCTGAGCCACTTGGTAGTGTTGGACCTGGAAAAACAAATGCTGGACCCATGTCGTGAACTAAGGCATATCTTTTTTTATATTTTTGCGGAGGACCTTATGCGCATTATGTCTATACTTTTACGTGCTGTTACTTGGTGGAATGGACAAACATTGAATACCCAACTTTTTACATGGCGTAAGGGTGTTAAGGTAGGAGAAGATGCAGCGGGCAATATATTTTATCAGACTAAAGATGGCTCAAAGCGATGGGTCATTTACAATGGTGACCTGGAGGCAAGCCGTATCGGCCCAGATTGGCATGGCTGGCTGCACCACACTTGGGATGAAACACCTGATGTAGCGCCATTATCGCATAAAGATTGGGAGAAATCACATCAATCTAACTTAACAGGAACTGCAATGGCTTATGCTCCTGCTGGTTCTTTGCGTCAAAATAAACCTCAGTCGCGCAGCGACTATGAGGCATGGAAGCCAGAGTAAAATGATGCGAGGGGCATGGGCAGAGTTTATCGCTGGTACGTGTGTACTGATAGTGGCCATCGGGTTTGGTTTTGTCGCGTTTCAACGTGGTGGCTGGTTAGACGATACAAATTCATATGTTCTGAAGGCAAGCTTTAGGTCCGTTGAAGGTATTTCTGTTGGAACAGATGTTCGTTTAGCGGGTGTGACAGTTGGTTCTGTNTCGAATATAGATCTNAATTCNGAAAGCTTTTTTGCNGATGTTGANTTGGCGNTGCAAAATAATNTTCAACTGCCAGANGATACTGCCATTAAAATCTCGTCAGAAGGGCTTCTGGGTGGTTACTTTGTCGAGTTACAGCCAGGTGGGTCCCCCTTTAATTTTGAAGAAGGCGATACAATCGTAAATACTCAAGGTTCAGTAGGACTTCTTAATTTATTGATGAAATTTGGATCTGGTAGTGGCAATTAATGATACGATTTCTGGTTCTACTGCTATTTTTAATTCCAGTACAGGGAATGTCGCAGAGGGCAAGTGAAACGAGCGCTGCTGAGATGAGGTGGTTGGACAGGACCACGGGTGAATTGAAAACCTTCATGCTGTATGCTGGTGAGCCTATTACTCTGGGCCCACTCGAAGTTCATCTAGAAACCTGTCGTTATCCTTTGGATGAGATTAGTTTAGATGCATTTGCACTTCTGTCAGTACACCGAACAAAAGATAATAAGAGTTTATTCAATGGTTGGATGGTTGCTTCCTCGCCTGCACTAAATGCTTTAGAACATGCTCGCTATGACGTNTGGGTATTGCGTTGTAAAATGCTATGAACACTTGGAAGAGGCTGGGAGCTTATCGAAACTGGNAATTTAATCGCTCCAGCTAGTTGACTTTGGTAGTTGGCNTTAGAAATTTCAACTGCNCCTAAGCTTTTTAAGTGNTCGGTAATAAANTGGGTNTCAAAGACTGCAAATCCNCAATTTTGGAGGTGTNNTCTAAGTATCAAAATTGCTATTTTTGAACCATTTTNTTCNAGAGAAAACATACTTTCTCCNAAAAAAGCACCGCCAATGGTCAACCCGAATATTCCCCCNATTAAGTCTCCGTTTAGCCAGATTTCGATACTATGGCATCTCTGNAAACTGTGAAGCTCTTTGTANAGGTCCNTNAAAGTTTGGTTGATCCAAGTTTCGTTACGATTTGAGCAATGGTATAAAACNGAGTCAAACTCATTATTTAATGTGCTTTTGATTTCGTTTTTCTTTAGAAACCGTCTCNTACTACGGGAAAGATAAAAGGTATCAATTGGAAATATACCACGATAATCGGGCTCAAACCAAGTTAACTCNGGGTCAGTTGCAGCTTCNGCCATNGGGAAAATACCGTGAGCATAAGCATGAAGCATAAGGTTTGGATCTAAAGCCTCTTGGTTCATTTATCTTCGATGTTGTTTTCCAGCCAATGTTCTAACCAATGAATGTTATAATTCCCAGAATGAATATCGGGCTCTCGAAGGAGTGCATGAAAAAGAGGAATTGTGGTTTCTATTCCATCTATTATTAATTCACCTAATGCTCGACTGAGACGGGCAATCGCTGCTGCACGATCTGGTGCGTGGACAATGAGTTTGCCGATTAGGCTATCATAATAGGGTGGTATTGCGTAACCGTCATACAATGCAGAATCCATTCTAACACCCAGTCCTCCGGGGGCGTGGTACGCGTTAATTTTGCCGGGACGCGGTGAAAATCCAGGAAATGTTTCCGCATTTATGCGTACCTCTATGGCATGACCATTAATAGTTAAATTATCCTGTGAAAAGGAAAGATCCTGACCTGCTGCTACTCGTATTTGTTCACGAACTAAGTCTACACCAAAAATAGCTTCTGTTACAGGATGTTCCACTTGTAATCGTGTATTCATTTCGATGAAGTAGAACTCATCATTTTCATAAAGAAACTCTATAGTACCTGCGCCGATATAATTTATCTTTGCNACTGCTTCCGCACAAACTTTACCGATCATCACGCGTTCATCAGCACGAATTTTTGGCCCTGGTGCTTCTTCAAATACCTTTTGATGGCGTCTTTGAAGTGAACAATCACGTTCACCCAAATGAACAGCGTTTCCCTTTCCATCTCCAAAAACTTGNATTTCAATATGACGAGGTGTTTTTAAGTATTTTTCAATATAAACTTCGTCATTGCCAAAGGCAGCTTTTCCTTCTGATCGAGCTGCACTGAATGCAGTTGGCATCTCCTCTGCAGAATTAGCTACTTTCATTCCGCGGCCCCCACCGCCTGCAGTAGCCTTAATTATGACCGGGTACCCAAATTCTTTACCAATATTGAGAGCAGTTTCAACATTAGGGACACCACCAGCAGAACCAGGAACACATGGAACACCTAATGCTTTCATAGTATCTTTTGCNCTAATTTTATCNCCCATCANTCGAATATGTTCTGCTGTTGGGCCTATGAANCCAATATTATGGTCTTGAAGTGCCTGAACAAATGATGCGTTTTCAGATAAAAACCCATACCCTGGATGGATCGCATCTGCTCCAGTAATTTCAGCAGCCGCAATGATGGCAGGTATGCTCAAGTAGCTATCAATTCCGGGTGCTGGGCCAATACAGATTGATTCATCTGCCATTCGGACATGCATAGCATCGCTGTCAGCNGTAGAATGAACAGCTACACTTGCAATACCCATTTCTTGGGTGGCTCTAATGATNCGAAGTGCAATTTCGCCTCGATTAGCAATAAGAATTTTTTTAAACATTATTCAATAATCACGAGTGGTGAACCAAATTCNACGGGTCCACCGTCTTCAACTAAAATCCGTTTAATAATTCCAGCATGCGGTGCTGGAATTTGGTTCATGGTTTTCATTGCTTCAATGATAAGAATTGTGTCGCCCTCTGCCACAGTGGCCCCAANTGAAACAAAGGCNGGTGAGCCTGGTTCAGCCTGTAAATATACAGTTCCAACCATGGGTGATGAAACAACACCTGGGTGAGAGCTTGGGTCGTCAACCGATGCGGTAGACGCAGAAANTGGCAGAGTCGGTGAAANAATTGGCGCGGCGGACNTGGCCTCAAGGGGCGANGCTGTCGCTTGNACAATGTTTTGCGTTTTGGAAATGCGCACGTTTAGACTGTCGNCTTCGCTGTAGNTACGATTTACTTCAATCTCTGTAAGATTTTGAGTACTAAGAAGTTCTGCAAGTGCTTCAATGAAGGCGACATCATTTTCATTGGGTTTCTTAGCCATTTTTTCTTTTCGCCTCCGTTTTGTTTTTTGATACGGTAATTGTCGNTAAAGTGGAAGAAAATCCTTAACTGAATTTATCCTGATGTNAAANTTTTNANTACGAGCTGGNNTGTTCAGTATATTATTATTNAGGCCATACCTTATCCTGTAAAGAACATTTGGTTAGTNGTATTAGATTTGGTTCATTCTATTTTTTATCAAATCCTCAACTACTGANGGATCGGCGAGGGTAGAGGTGTCGCCCAAAGAACCAAAATCATCTTCTGCCACCTTTCGTAGAATTCGCCGCATGATTTTACCTGACCTTGTCTTGGGAAGGCCTGGAGCCCANTGTAAAAGATCGGGTGACGCNATTGGCCCTATTTCTTTACGNACCCAGCTGCGAAGTTCAAGCNTTAATTCATCAGTTGGTTTTTCACCGGTCATTAGNGTAACATAACAATAGATACCTTGACCTTTAATTTCGTGTGGATAACCGACAACTGCAGCNTCGGCGACGCTTGGATGGGCTACTAAAGCGCTTTCTACTTCTGCGGTACCCATTCTATGTCCAGAGACATTTATAACATCATCGACACGGCCAGTAATCCAGTAATAGCCATCCAAATCTCGTCTACAGCCGTCCCCAGTAAAATAATAACCCTTATAATCNTCAAAATAGGCAGAGATAAATCGTTCATGGTCGCCCCAAACAGTGCGCATCTGGCCGGGCCAGCTATCTTTGATGCAAAGAACACCTTCAGCCTCAATTTTTGTAATTTCTTTTCCAGTTTGTGGCTCTAAAATAACCGGTTGCACGCCAAAAAATGGAAAAGTGCAAGACCCTGCTTTTGTATCAGTAGCACCAGGCAGTGGGGTCATCAAATGTCCNCCAGTTTCAGTTTGCCACCAGGTGTCAACGATAGGCGCTCTGCCTTTGCCAACAACTTCATTATACCAATTCCAAGCTTCTGGATTAATTGGTTCACCCACAGTCCCAAGGACTTTAATTGATGATAAATCATACCGCTCAACAAATTTGTTTCCTTGACCCATTAGGGCGCGAATGGCGGTTGGTGCGGTGTAGAATTGATTAACTTTGTGTTTCTCGCATACAGCCCAAAACCGTCCTGCGTCTGGATACGTTGGCAAACCTTCGAACATGACTGTTGTTGCACCATTCGCTAAAGGTCCATACACGATATAGCTGTGTCCTGTTACCCATCCNACGTCNGCCGTACACCAGAATACNTCTCCATCGTGATAATCGAAGGTATACTGGTGNGTCATTGAAGCGTAGACTAGGTAGCCACCGGTTGAGTGCACCACTCCTTTAGGTGCTCCGGTTGAACCCGATGTGTATAATATAAAGAGGGGGTCTTCTGCGTTCATTGGTTCGGGNTCATTATCANCAGAAGCTTTCGCCATTAAGGATTTGTAGCTATGATCACGACTGGGTTTATTTTGCATAATGGTGCCCGTGCGTTCCACCACGAGGGTAGCAACATCGCCACATATTTCTAAAGCTTTGTCGACGTTTGCCTTTAAAGGAGTATTTTTGCCGCCACGGGGTGCTTGATCTGCTGTTACGACTAGTTTTGCATCACAGGCAGAAATTCGGGCAGCCAAAGCTTCAGGAGAAAAGCCACCAAAAACAATGGAATGGATAGCGCCAATTCTATTACATGCCAGCATGGCAAAAGCTGCTTCTGGTATCATCGGCATATACAATACAATTCTATCGCCTTTTTGGACCCCCAAAGATTTGTACACATTAGCAAGTTTGCAAACCTTCTCATGAAGCTGATTGTAGGTTATATTTTTACTGTCGTTTGGGTCGTCACCTTCCCAGACTATAGCTACTTGCTCGCCACGAGTAGACAGGTGTCTGTCAATACAATTCGCGCTGACATTTAGTATGCCATCTTCATACCATTTTATTGAAACATTAGCGTGATCAAATGTGGTATTTTTAACCTTTGTATAAGGCTGCATCCAATCTAAGCGTTTGCCCTGAGCACCCCAAAAGGTCTCTGGATCATTTATAGATGCAGCATACATTTCTGCATATTTTTTTGAGTTGGCGTGAGATTTAGCTGTAAATTCTGCTGTTGGTTTATGAATTATATCAGTCATAAATACTTTCTCCTACCGTATTTAGTTTTTATTTTTGTGACTGGCTCGCAGACAATTCTTCGAGCTGAGGTCTAAGATGGGTTAATTGATACCCTGCTGCTCCCGCTGCGGCTAATATCTCATCAACTTCTATCGTATCAACACTTAAAAAAGCCCAAACAACACTGCTTCGTGCTCCGGACGTACAATAGGCCAAGACTGGTCCTGGCATCTTCTCTATTAGTTCCTTTTGTAGTTTGATTTTATCCATACCAAAATTAGATCCATCAAAAGTATTTTCGGCAAATTGTAAACCAAACTTTAAAGCGGCAGCCCTGAGGGTGGTGATTTGAAACTCATGAGGGTTTTCATAATCTGGTCGATTACAAATTATGGACTTAAACCCAGCACTAGAAATCTCGGCCATATCCGCTTCAGAAATTTGAGGGGACACGAAGTAGGAAGGTGAAAGTTGATGTGCTTGCATTATCTCGATTGTAATCTGGCCGTGTCTGCTCGTCTAGATCGAATTCATTAACCAAAAATGAAACACCGATTAAAATGATTTTAGGGTCATTTGAGAATACTTCTAAAATGTTACGCCTAGTACAACAATCATCAAACCGAGCCCTGAACAGCCCATAGCTATGAAATTCCATAGAACTGCTTTTCTCAACTGGGCTTTCATTTCTTCGTTGCTAAGTTTATCCTTTTTTGCCTGCCAAATGCGGCCGATTGTGTATAAAAGAAAGCCAAGTCCAAAACATGTAACAATGACACCTAGTATTATCAGCCAGCTCATAATTTTTTCCTACGAAATGTAATTTATATATAGTCGCGAAGGGTGACAGGTTGTGCAAGTCTAAAACGGCAGATAATCGTCAACTAATGATTTTATAAATGGAGCCTCAAATGTCAGATTTAGATAGTAGTTACCGAGTGACTTCGGATGAGTTACGCCAATTCATTGAACGTATTGAACGTCTTGACTCTGAGAAAAAAGATTTGATGGAGCAACAAAAAGAGGTGATGGCTGAAGCTAAGGGCCGAGGTTATGATACTAAGATAATGCGGAGGTTAATTGGAATGCGAAGGCGCGATCAGGCGGATGTTGCTGAGGAAGAAGCTATTTTAGACATGTATCGGCAGGCTCTTGGCATGTAGTGTACTCTTTTCAGTATGAATTAAACATTTATTTGTAATTATAATAAAATACTCAATCAAAGTTCCAGTTTAGAAATTTATTCATT
>NZVF01000096.1 GCA_002698165.1 Planktomarina sp.
GTGCTCTAGTAAAGTTGGATTGTCTTAAAATGTATTTTGATAAAATAAAATTAGAGAAATTACTACAGGGTGCTTTGAATAGATATAAAATTCCAGGTTTAGCGGCCTGTATAATGCACGAGGGAAAAATTATCTACAAATCTGGCTTTGGTTTACGAAATGTCAGTTCTAGTTCGTGCGTCAATAGCAAAACTATTTTCGGGGTTGCGTCTATTACAAAATTGGTAACGGCATTAATAATTAAGCAAGCCGAAAATGAAAATATTTTGAGTATGTCTGATTTGGTATCAGCGCATATTCCAGATTTGTCTTGCTTACAAAATACCAAAATCGAAATCAGACATCTTTTAAATCATTCTGCTGGATTTCCTGGGTTACCAACCCGGCATAAGTCAACAGACCTTTGCAGTTCAAAAATAAATGATGAAATGAAATCTTTTGATGATCTAGTGGTATATTTGAATAAGCTAGATTTTGATATGTTAGCTGACCCAGGTAAACTGCTAAGCTACAGCAATGAAGGTTATTGTCTACTGGGGTGTATTATCGAAAGGCTATATCGTGACTCATTTATTTCCGTTGTTACAGAAAAAGTTTTTAAGCCACTGAAATTGAATAGGAGTTTCATTGGAATGAACCAAGCTGAGTTTTTTAATAATATTGCTGAGCCATTAGAAGTAGGAAAGAAAAATACAAACTTTGCCCCAATACAATATTGGGATGCTCCATTATTTTATTCTGCTGGAGGTTTAATGACCACAGTTGAAGATATGAGTCTTCTAATATCCCATATTGGTAACATTGGTTCCTTTGGTATTTCTGAACCATTAACTGCTAATAGAATCCCAGTGACATCACGTAACTGTAAGAGATATTTATATGGCTCTGGACTTGAGATAGATTTGTTGGATAACAATAACACATTAATTTGGCATACTGGTCAGCGTCCAGGTATTTCGAGTTTTGTAGGTTACCTAAAAGAATTAAGGTTATCGGTTGCTTTAGCAATAAATATTGCTGACGCGCCTACTGCTCGGTTAGGGCGAAATATTTTCAAGGAGTTCCTTCAAGATCGTATCGAACTTATCAAACTTCAATGGCCACCAAAAGTTGACCATAATCTTTCTAAAAATGATGATCTCTCGAAATTTACGGGAATTTATGGTTCCTTGGAAATGGGTAATTTTAATGTTTTCGAAAAAGAGAAAAAGTTATTTTTACAATATTCGGAAACTTTAGAGGAGTTTAAATTTTCTAGCTGTAAAAACGGAACTGTCGGAGAACAAACCTTTAAATTTCTATTTTCCACAGATCAAAGAGCTAATGCTTTAGCATTGGATTTAAGGGTGTTTCCGGTAAAATAAAAAATATTGAACCCTCACCATTATGATAATTTAGTATAGATCTATATCAAAGTGGCATTTCCCAAGGGCTCTTTTCTGAACTAAAATATATACGTGTGATATCTAAAAGAGTTAATGGATCGACAATGTCTATATGCGTGAACTTTTCAAAAAATTTAAGATTTTGGATGTAAAAAAATAAACTGTATCAACTTGTGGGAAATAGCCTATGCCAAAGAATAAACGTCCTCAGATTGCTATTCTAGGATTCTCCTTAGAGGCCAATAGATCTGCTCCTATTTCAGACAAAAAAGCTTTTACAGAAACTCATTATCTTGATGCCGAAGGAATTAGGAAAGAGTTACATGGAGACTTTGGGGGAGTGAGGGCTGATATTCATGGTTTCTGTCAACAAATGGATAAAAATGGGGTTTGGGATGCTGTTCCCATAACTATAGCTGAAGCACCACCTGGTGGCCCAGCAGATCACAAGTTTTTTATGGAATTTCTGGAAGAAGTACGCACTGGTTTGATACGTGCCGGTGAAGTTGATGGAGTGATTATTAGTGAACATGGAGCTGGTTTAACGACTGAAGAGGATGATCCGGATGGCGTAGTATTTTCTTTAGTACGTGAAATTGTTGGTCCTGACGTACCAATTATTGCAATTTTAGATTTACATGGCCACGTAACGCAGCGAATGCATAGTTCTGTAGATATTCTAATTTCTTATCTTACAAACCCACATGTCGATCAATTTGAAAGGGGGTTAGAAGCAGCAGATCATATGTTGTTGATGCTAAATGGAATCAAAACGACTAGTTCTTTCATAAAGGTCCCGATGGTTTCTCCATCTGTAAGTTTGTTGACTGACAAGGGAGCTTATGCGGACCTTATAAGATCCGGCCAGGAGATCTTAAAAAATAATAAAGANCATATTTTGAATATTTCAATTCTNGGAGGATTTGCACCTGCAAACGCTGATACAAATGGAATGTCAATTGTCGTNACTGGAAAANTGCAACANTTAGANAGTAAAANGNTTGTCGAAGAAACTGCATTTTTTCTTGCAAAATCGGCTTGGAGNGACAGAAANAAGTATACGACGAATTTNATAACGTTGAATGATATGNTTNCACTTTCTAAAAAAGTTGTTTCTGATCCTAATGAGCCTCAAATAATAATTGCTGACGTTGCAGATAATCCTGGTGGTGGAGGTCGAGGTAATACACTTTATGCTTTAAAAAGAATGNTGAAGGANAAAATTGGAAACGCTACCTTAGGAATGATTGTAGATCCAGATCTTGCAAAAGATGCTCATACAGCTGGTATAGGGAAAAAATTTAAGGCTAGATTTAACCGAAACGAAAAAACTAAATTTTCAGAAAAATGTGAGTTAGATGCATTAGTGATTTCTCTTGCCAAAGGAAACTGTGTGGGACGAAGAGGTACATATGCCAATCGTAGAGTTGACCTAGGTTTATGTGCCCTTTTACGAATAGATGGAATTACTGTTGCAGTTTCTAGTGGACGTCATCAGCTGGCTGACCCAGAATTTATAGAACGGCTAGGAGTTGATCTATCTTCGGTAAGGGTTCTGGTAGTAAAGTCACGTGGTCATTTTAGAGCTGGTTTTGATGAATTTTTCAATCCAAATCAGATATTTGAAGTTGATTTACCAGGCTTGACGACCCCGAACCTTTATCAATTAGATTTGTCTAGGGTTCCACGACCAATATTCCCCTTGGATCCGGATATGAGTTGGCAGCCGCCGAAGTAATGTAATGCTACAAGATCTCCTGTAATTACTTTTTGAATCTACTTTTAAGCCAAAATCAAGCTCTGACAACATTATGTTAATAATGCATAGTTGCATGTAGAAACGGCATTTTACAGGGGTAGGGATGTGATTTAGCGTTGGCTTATATATTGTCTATATATTTAAAAACTCTTTGTAAAAAGTTTGAAAAAGAGGTTTCAACATAGGCCAAGGGTTCTTAAAAAAGAATATTTATATTGAATAGAAAATTTTTGGGAGAAAAAAATGTTAATAAAAGAAAGACTCATAAAGACTTTAAGTGCTTTCATTTTTGGAGCTGCAGTATTATTTACTTTTTTACCTACAGCATTTGCGGGTACGCCCGTTAAAGGTGGATCAGTAGTATATTTATCTTCGAAAATACCAAGCCTTAACCCACTTCATTCTGCTTATGAGGTAGGTCTTGTGACTTCACAGATATTTGCAAGCCCCGTAAGAATGGATGAAAACAACGAAATAGCACCGTATCTTGCGGAAAGCTGGACTATATCACCTGATGGTAAAACCTATACGTTTAATCTAGCAAAAAACGCAAAGTTTCATGACGGTANTCCCGTAACTTCTGAGGATCTCGCATTTTCAATTGACGTTGTTCTAAAACATCATAGGTTTGGAAAGCAGATGTTTGGTCCAATAACAGGTTATGAATTTCCTGATAAAAACACTCTTGTAGTAAATCTTTCAAAGGCACACGGGCCTCTACTTTTAGCTGCCACAACGCCAAGACAACTACCTGTAATGCCGAAACATGTATATGGGAGTTCTGATGATTTTATGAAACAAGAAGCCCATAGTAATCCTGTGGGATCAGGGCCTTTTGTAATTAGCGACAGAAAAACTGACGAATACGTGTCGATTGCTCGAAATGAAAATCATTTTGTTGATGGTCTGCCATACCTCGATAGTATTACTTATTTGAATGTGGGAGATAAGACAGCAAAAAGAATTGGACTAAGGAAAAACCAGTTTCAGCTTGCGCGAACAGACTCTGTAATGCGGTTCAGTGATATTAAAGAGTTCTCAAAAATTGATCACCTTGAATTAGCTCCCTACGAAGGGATAGCTGGAGGTGCAATAGTTTTAGAATTTAACAATCGAACTGAGAAATTAAGTAATAAAAAAGTCCGTCAAGCTATTGCTTACGCAGTCGATCGTTCAAAGCTTTCGAATGTTTTGCATAGTGGTTACACCATTCCTTCAAGATCACCGATGCCAGCTACCAATGTTTTCTTTAACGATAAGTTGCAAGGGTATCCGCTAGATTTAGATAAGGCAAATAGCTTATTAGATGAAGCCGGTTATCCTAAAGGATCTGATGGTATGCGTTTTGAATTGAATCTAATTTTCATTGCACAGCCATTTATGCCAGACTTTAACACTATGCCAGCTGAGTTTGTGGCTGCATCACTTAAGAAAGTTGGGATTAAAGTAAAACTTGAACCGCTTCAGGGTTTTGCAGGTTGGGCCGAACGCAGTGCTGCTTGGGATTTTGATATGTCAATAAACTGGCCTGGGGATAAAACTGATCCAGCTATCGGTGTGAGTCGTCTATATGTATGTGATAATATAAAGAACCAGGCTTATACTAATACTTCTGGTTATTGTAACGCTGAGGTTGATAAGATCTTTGCGGCTGCAGCCGAAGAAGCAAATATGGAAAAGCGTACTGAGTTGTATTATGAGGTACAGGATATTCTTTTGGAAGAAATGCCAATGCTTTGGATGTTTGATACGCCAAGCCTTTTCCTTCGACATAAAGATTTATTCTTTCCAGCGTATGGAACTGCAGAAAATTGGGATGTGATGTACTGGACAAAAGAACAAAACTAAGTTTGTTCATCTAAATATCCGAGTGAACCCAATTTATTTGGGTTCACTCAATTAATAAATTTTTTATAAATCATAGATTGGCAGTTACTTTGCATTATACTAGTGTGAACAGATGAAGCAGGCATTGATCCAAAGAGTAATTCTTGGCGTTATACTGATAATCGCAGTAATGGTACTAAATTTCTTCTTGTTGCAAGCCGCTCCGGGAGACGTTGTCGATGCTATGTTAGCCGAAGCAGGGGGTGGAGATCCTGAACTTGCAGCTAGGCTTAGAAAACAATATGGCTTGGATCAACCTTTATACATTCAACTTATAAAATATTTAGGGCAGGTTTTTAGAGGAGATTTAGGTTATTCTTTTTACTATGATGAGTCTGTAGCAGCTCTATTAATTGGGCATTTACCAACTACCCTTATGTTAACCTTATCAGCTTTAGTTCTTGCAGTAATTATCGGTACGCTTTTTGGCGTATATGCTGCTTTAAAACCAAATGGTATTTTTAGTAATTTCGTTACTGTGCTATCTCTGTTTGGGTATGCTACACCAGTATTCTGGTTAGGTATGATTATTTTATTAGTGTTCGCTCTTTATCTTCCTTTATTCCCGGCGTTTGGTATTCGTTCCTGGCCTCAGCCTGAAAACACTTTTGATCGNATATTAGATATGATTCATCATCTAGTTTTACCAACTTTTACGTTAGCGATACTATATCTCGCCAGTTATAGCAGAATTTCTAGGGCTTCTATGTTAGATGTTTTAGGATCAGATTATATACGTACGGCTCGAACTAAGGGGCTTTCTGAGTTTCGAGTTATTTTTAAACATGCACTAAAAAATGCAGCGATGCCTGTAGTAACGCTAGCAGGGTTGCAGTTAGCTCAAGTGTTTTCCGGAGCTGTTCTAGTCGAAACGGTTTTCAGCCTTCCAGGTGTCGGTCCACTACTTTATGAATCAATAGTTAGAAGAGATTTTCCAGTAATTTTAGGAGTATTGTTTGGGGCGGCTACCACAACAATCGTTGCTAATATTATTACGGATATAATTTATAGATGGATGGACCCAAGGATTAAATCGATTTCATGAGCCAGACAGAGCCGAAATACGAAAATACAATATTTGATTCTAGCGAGGCTATGTCTGAACCGGATATAAAGTGGCGTGAAACTGTTAGGTTGTTTTGTGCAAACCGAGCTGCGTTGTTAGGGTTTATTTTTGTTTGTGGTTTTATCCTAGTTGGTGTTTTTGGGCCTATTATAATGCCAGCCGATCCATTTGAAATGGTAGCGCCTCCTTTGGTAGGGCCGAGCGGTGAAACCTATTTTGGTTCGGACTATTTGGGTCGTGATGTTTTTATTGGAATAATTCATGGAGCTAGGCCAACAATGATAATTGCGCTGACTGCTACATTAGTGACGGTATCAATTGGGTTAACTATTGGCGCAGTGGCAGGNTTTTATGGGGGTATGATTGATAATGTACTNATGCGAGTGACAGAGTTTTTTCAAGTTCTTCCNCCGTTAGTCTTTGCTATGGTGATAGTNGCGGTTTTTTCTTCGGATATAGTTGTCGTTATATTAGCTATTGCTGTTACNACCTGGCCGACAGAGGCAAGACTTACTCGCGCAGAATTTTTAAAAATTAAAGAATATGAATATGTCACCGCGTCCAAGGCTTTGGGGGATCGGAATTTTCGAATTATTACAAAAATTATTCTTCCCAACGCAATGCCACCAATAATTATAGCAATAACATTGCGGGTTGGTATCACAGTAATTTATGAAGCTGCTTTGAGTTTTTTAGGTTTAACTGATCCGGACTTGGTTACATGGGGTAAAATGATTGGTCAATCACGAGATTTCTTCTTTGACGCTTGGTGGACAGTTACCTTTCCTGGTGTGGCGATATTAATGGTTGTATTGTGTATTGCTTTAATTGGGGATGGCTTGAATGATGCTTTCAATCCAAAGTTACGTGGTAGGTGATTGATTATGAAAGAGGTGCTCAAGTATCAAGGCAGTAAAGCTTTATTAGCGAAAAACCTTAATGTGCAATTTGATGTCAAAGGACAACCAGTTGACATANTGTCAGATGTNAATTTTGAACTGGAAAGGGGAGAAACCTTAGGGATAGTGGGTGAGAGTGGATGTGGTAAAAGTATGACTGCCTTAGCTCTATTAAACATGGTGCCCTCCCCGCCCGGGCGAATAAGTGCGGGCGAGGTGATCCTAAATAGTGAAAATTTACTATCGCTTTCAAAAAAAGAGATGAAAAGGGTTCGTGGAAAAGAAATATCTATGATTTTTCAAGAACCAATGACATCATTAAATCCTGTATTTACTGTAGGAAATCAGCTGATTGAAACTATTAGGGAACATAAAAAGATCTCTAAGAATGATGCGTTGTCGGAAGCAATAGAATTATTGAAATCTGTTCAGATCCCAGCTCCTGAACAGCGCATAAAAGAGTACCCTCATCAATTATCAGGAGGAATGCGTCAACGGGTAATGATTGCGATGGCATTGGTCTGTGATCCGAAGGTATTGATTGCTGACGAACCAACTACTGCTTTAGACGTAACGGTTCAGGCGCAAATATTTGATCTTCTCAAAGAGATACAGAATAGAAATCAAATGAGTATAATTCTAATCACCCATGATTTTGGCGCTATAAATGAAATGGCCGATAGAGTGATAGTGATGTATGCTGGTTACAAAATAGAAGAAGGGCCTTTAAACGAAATCCGAACCAAAGCTCTCCATCCATACACACAAGGTCTATTAAAATCAATGCTAGAGATAAAACCAGATTCGAAAGGTTTTAGAGAGCCATTACCTGAAATTCCCGGTTCAGTACCTGATCTTTTAAATCGTCAACCGGGNTGTCCCTTTGGTCCACGGTGCGCTTTAGCCACAGAAAAATGTTTAAAAATGCCTCCAAGCTTTAACCTTGGGCCTAAACGTTCGGTAATGTGTTGGCTTGCAGAGGACGGTGTAAATAAATGAATAATAATTCAAATANTAAGCCNCTAGTGAAGTTAGACAATTTAAAGGTTCANTTTAAATTGAAGCGAACCAGTTGGTTTTCAGATCCTCNGGTAGTTCATGCNGTNGATGGNATCAGCTTANAAATTAATCGAGGTAAAACNCTCGGTTTAGTGGGTGAGAGTGGTTGTGGAAAAACAACGGCGGGNNGAGCTATACTGGGTCTAGTAAAATCTAATAGTGGTGAAATATATTTCGAAGATAAGACACTTACGTCGATTTCATCAGAGGAAATGTTTCCTTTGCGTAAAAGAATGCAAATAATATTTCAGGACCCATATTCAGCACTGAATCCACGTCAAACAGCTGGAGATATTGTCGCGGATCCGCTTGTTGTCCACAACATTGGTTCTCAAAAAGAGCGTCAGGAAAGAGTTGACGAACTTTTTTCGATGGTTGGATTGCAAAAAAATCAACAAGTTCTCTATCCTCATCAATTTTCGGGTGGGCAACGACAACGATTATGTATCGCCAGGGCGTTAGCACTTAATCCAGATTTTATTGTCTGTGACGAACCAGTGTCTGCTTTAGATGTTGCAATTCAGGCGCAGATTCTAAACCTGTTATGCAAATTACAGGACGATCTTAATTTGACATTTTTATTCATATCTCATGATCTAGCTGTAATACAGCATGTTTGTGACGAAATTGCAGTTATGTATTTAGGAGCCGTTGTCGAAAAAGCTGATCGCGAAACACTTTTTAATAACCCGCGGCACCCTTACACCAAAGCATTATTATCTGCAGTTTTAACAAGCTCTTCTGGTNAAAAAGTTAAACGAATTCGATTGGAAGGTGATATACCGAACCCAATTAATAAACCTTCCGGCTGTAGGTTTCGTACGCGTTGTGCTCACGCGAAAGAGTTATGCTCTCAAAAGGAACCGATTCTTCAAGAGAAATCCCCCGGTCACTGGGAGGCCTGCCATTTTCAAACCTAGTTATCTTTAAAATATATTAGATTTGGGCAAATTTATTTATTAGAATACGTAAAAAGCATAACCAATTTGGTGAAGTCATTAATAGTTAATTTCTCAATTAGGACGCAACACTTTTCCAGAGTCAACTTCTGTTCGAGCCCCGTTATGCATACAAATACCACCATTTACAAGCACATGCGCTATACCAGTAGCATATTTTCGGGGTGTTTTTACACTTGCATGACTCTTAATAAGAGTGGCATCAAAGACAGTTATATCTGCCGCAGCACCTTCTTGGATGAACCCACGATTTGTTATTCCAACCCGTTCAGCTGGCAGGGATGTTATACGGCGTATACCTTCCTCTAAAGTCAATATACCTTGCTCTCTTACATAATGTGATAAGAANCTTGCNGCCCAACCATATCCTGACAAAGATCCNATATGATGTTTNAGACAACCGTAAGGAGCTAGCGCCTGTGTATCAGAAATCACTGCACATTCAGGTTGTTCTAAAGCGAGTTTTATATCCCCATTATTGAAAGATTGAGAGGTCCACATAAGATGGTTCATATTTACGGCTTCTTCTTCTAGTAGAAGGTCAAAGACTGCGTCATACGGGTTTGTATTCCTTCGTCTTCCAATGTCGTCAAAACTCATACCAACAAGATCTTTATTCGCCTCTGATTGCATTAGCACAATCTTGTTCCAACCGTTTGAGTTAACCAGTCTCCACATTGGACGTGGATTTCGTTTTATCTTTTCACGCATCTCATTGTCTTTCAGGCGTTCTCTGACTTTTTCAACACCACCCTCTCGTGCCCATTGAGGTAGGATCGCTATTACATGCGTGTGGGACCAATCATGGGGAATAACATCAAAAGCCACATCTACCCCATGACCTCGAGCTTGTTCACACATATCGATTGCGTGTTGCATTGCATACTCTGGCGCTCCAAATTTTGGTTGAATATGAGATATTTGTAATTTGGCGTTGGCCGCCCTTGCTGTTGAGATAGCCTCCCCGAATCCTAAATCATAAAAAAGATCTCTGTTACGTACATGCGTTGCATAAAGAACGTCATGTTTAGCAGCAACTTTTGCTAAATCGGCNAATTGATCTGGGCTAGCAAGGCTGCCCGGCCAATATTCTAAACCTGTAGAAAAACCATAAGCGCCTCCTTCTATACTTTCGTCTAGAAGAATTGCCATCTTATCCATCTCGTCTTCATCAGCTGGACGCAACGCATCTCCAACAACAGCCCGATGAATTGTTCCATGACCCACGAAAGCTGCAACATTTACACCTAAGGGAGTTTTATCTAAATGATCAAGATAGTCACCAAAAGACCGCCAATTNGCATTTACTGCACCTTCGATAAANCCTGGNGACATTANAGCAATGTCNGAATTTGATCTCGCTGGAGCNCAAGAAACACCACATTGTCCAACNACTTCTGTGGTAACCCCTTGGTGTACCTGACTTTCAGCTCGCCCGTTGGCTGCGAGAGTAAAGTCGGAATGAGTATGGAGGTCAACAAAACCTGGAGAGACTATCAGACTTGTTGCATCGAGAACATTTTTTGCGTCATAGGTGGCATTACTTATCTCTACAATTTTCCCCTCTTTTACTCCAATATTAGCTTTAATCGATTTTCCACCTGTCCCATCATAGACTTCTCCACCTTTAATTAAAACATCTAACATTTCTTACCTCTTGATATCATGAAAGTTTTGTTGAACTCGAGTATGAATTATTTAAGTATCAAACTAATATTTTCCCTTATTTTACNTAAGAAAGGGCTAACTATTCACCCAAGGCTAAAAGATGTTTCATTAACTGTAAATTGCTATTTTTACATATAATTATTCATTATTAGCATATTAGGCCATATCTAATGCTAGTTTTTTAAATTTGACTGGTACATTCTTTTGGTAAAAATNCCCAAAGTTTTTCTATTTTATCACTCTGGTTTTCCAGAGATCTATAAATCCTGACTTCAAGCCCAATGTCCCAGATTTCACCGCCTGCTCTAGCCAACTTATTTTTATCGAATGACTCTTTTAAAGAACAGAGTGGTAACCACGCCAATCCATGACCTTCGACTGCCATTTTTTGAATTGATTCAGACATTGGACTTTCGTAGATGCGATTAAGTGGAGGTTTGTTTTTATTGCGTTCTAGAAAATTGGCTTCAACTTTTCCTAAATACGACTCTGACGAGTAAGATAGATGTGGAATAACTTTTTGTTCGGTATCGTCCAAATAATATTTGGGTGTACCATCATTCCTTACAGCTGANACCGGTACTAGTTTTTCAGATCCTAATATTTTAAACGAATAGATATTTTGATCTAATATTCTTGGTAATTGATTATGGTGATGGCATATTAAAAAATCACAATTTCCGTTAACAAGGGTTTCCACATGGTTGTGAGTAAAATTTAAAATTAAACGAATTGATAGCTCACCAAGTTCACTTTTTAGTTTGGTTAACCATTTTGGAAAATAATATGTTGATATAGTGTATGGAGTTGCAAAATTAACAGTATTGGAATTTAGTTTACTTTCATCACGTAACTCATTTCTAACATCGTGTATCAGACTTAAGGATTCCTCAGCAGCCTCTCGGAACCTCATACCGGCTTCAGTAAGTTTCGTAGGATAAGTACTACGATCTACTAGTGGTACCCCAACCCATACCTCTAATTGTTGGATTCGACGACTAAATGCCGGTTGTGTAACGTTTCGTTCCTCAGCAGATCGAGAAAAGTTTTGGCTGGTAGCTAAACTAAGGAAATCTTCAACAAGTTTGAAATTCATTTACTGACCACGTAGAAATATTAAGATTGTTGTATATAATAAGCATATTAATATAATTTTTATAAGGGCNTCTTTTATAGAAAGTTGAAAGCTGTCCTAAAAAAGACATCTTACTAATAATGCTTAATTGAAACAGTATTTTGGTTCTTTTAAGGTTTTAAGGGTTATTAAGTGTTGAATGATAATGAAAAACTCTCAGGAGTAACAATAATTGGCGGTGGAATCATCGGGGTGTGCTGCGCTCTATCTCTTCTAGAACGAGGCTGTGATGTCACGATAATTGATAAAGATGAACCAGGGGATGCTACCAGCTTTGGTAATGCTGGCGTAATTTCACACTGGTCGTGCGTTCCACAATGTTTGCCAGGAGTTTGGAAGAGCATACCAAAGTGGTTNCTCGATAAAAATGGGCCATTGAGTTTCAATTTAGACCAACTTCCAACTCTGATTCCTTGGGCTGTTAAATTTTTATCGAACAGTAAAAAAAATAAAGTTGAACAAATTTCTAATATGATGGAGAAATTAATGTTTGGAAACATAGCTGGGTACCGACATTATTTGAATGGTACTGGGCGAAATGATTTGCTTATTGATAGCTGGTATATAAATGTTTTTCGAGGAGACCAAGTCCCTAGACTTGATGATTATGCGTGGAAGCTAAGAATTGATCGTAATGCNCCAGTTAAANTGATTGGACAAGNNGAATTACTGGANCTTGAGCCAGATCTTTCTAAAGACTACCACAGTGCGATAGTGATTAAAGATCAAAGTAGAACTGTTGATCCAGGAAATCTTTGCAAGACNCTTGCAAAAAAAGCGTTTTCAAAAGGTTGTAATTTTAANAAATTAAAAGTTGANGCAATTAGTAGAAATAAAAATNATACATACCGACTGCATTGCGATGGTAGGAACTTCATATCTGAGAAAGTAGTTGTCGCTGCTGGTATATGGTCAGTAGAGTTAATGAAGTCATTGGGGTTAAAAATCCCACTGATTTCTGAAAGAGGTTATCATGTTGAATTTAGTGATCCGGGAGTGAAATTGAATAATTCCATTATGGATGTTGCAGGGAAGTTTGTGTCAAGCTCAATGGCAAACGGAATTCGATCAGCTGGCACAACAGAATTCGCTAGTGTAAACTCGAAGCCAAATTATGAACGCGCCAAATTAATAGAAAAACTGACAATGCGGCTTCTACCGAGCCTAAATGCGGCTACAACAAACTACTGGGTTGGATCACGCCCATCATTTCCAGATAGTCTNCCGTCTGTAGGGCCAATATCAGGTTTTCCTAATTTATACGCAGCATTTGGTCATAGCCATTACGGTATGGGAATGGCTCCCGCAACTGGTAAGTTCATTACAAATTATATTATGGAGGAGCCACAGAATATTGATCTAACCCCTATAAAATTAGATAGGTTTTTTTATTAACCCTAACTCAAAGTTTGTTGCTAGGCGTATTACATAATCCAAACGCTTAAAGTCATAAAGATTATAATTGGTGAGTTGGAAAATATTAAAATTAACCTCTGGAGCCGAAGAGCGCACATTAGTTGATTACTGCGGTACTAACTAATTGACCTAGCAACAAAGAATTTACATTAGTCACAACGTCACGGTTGAAAAGTAGATTGGATAACTCAATAGATTATTGATTAACCAAGAATACTATTACAATTAGTTCAATTTTTTTTTAATTNTTGCTTTTAANTGNGTTTTTTTTTGTGTTACGANCAATCNTATTTTTANNGCTAAAAGGAGAGAAAAATGACAACACCAAAAGCAATCTTGTTAGGGCTGACCTTTATAGCGTTGGCGATTTCATCAATACCATTTACTAGTAAGTTAGTAACTCCAGCTCTCGCAAATAATCAAATTCAAAAGGTTCAAATCTGTGACGCGCATGGGGATTGTGCTGATATTATAGCTAATAGTTTGGCTATAATGCACTAATTTATTAAGTATATATTTTAGAGCTCTCAACTAATAGCTAAAGATCCTTTTTGAAATTTTTTGAGTTGTTACTCTTAAGAAATAATTTTAGTTATTTTGGAGTATGCGTCCCTACCTTTGTTGTACATTAACTTCAAATATTTTTTATTATTCCAATCAAGAATTGCGTGTTCATAGTTTTCTCTTTTTTTGATTTTTAAAAACCAATTAGATAGGTGTTTTCTTTCCTTGAACATAAATGCCAAATCTAAATGCTCAAAGCGTGTAAAATATGGGGTATACGATATATCAGCCAAAGAATAATTATCTCCAGCTAACCATTCATATTGGGATAAATATTTA
>NZVF01000097.1 GCA_002698165.1 Planktomarina sp.
ATCTGGCGCATTCAGCAGGCGCAATTCCCGTAAACCTGGACAAATCAAATGTCGATTTCGCAGTGGGTTGCACCTATAAATATATCAACGGTGGACCAGGTGCTCCAGCGTTTATCTACGTTGCACCCCGCTTGCATAGCACCGTTGAAATAGCATTATCAGGTTGGTACGGTCATGCCGCACCTTTCGCATTTGATATTGGATATCGGCCAGCGGAAAATATTGAACGAATGCGGATTGGAACCCAATCCATTGCTGCCTTCTCGTTGCTGTCAGCAGCGCTTGATATTTGGGATCAAGTGGATTTAGAGGACCTCAGAGCGCGTTCTATCGAATTATCAGAATTATTCATCAACGAAGTTGCAAAACGATGCCCAGAACTGACATTAGCTAGTCCGCTTAATCCAGCAGAACGTGGCAGTCATGTATCATTTCAATTCGAACATGGTTATCCATGTATGCAAGCACTGATTGCTGCGAATGTCATTGGTGATTTCAGAGCGCCTGACATTATGCGATTTGGGATTACTCCCCTCTTTATCGACCATAGCGATATTTTGAATGCTGTAATCGCTATGGAGGACATCATTAAAAATAAAATATGGCAGGAAGAAAAATACCAAATACGGGCACTTGTGACTTAACAACAATTTCTAATTTATTGCAAAAGTCACTTTTAAGCTTACATTGGTATCAAGACATAAAGTAACATCTTTTAGTTTTTGGATTTTAAAATGTATAAAAAAATCATGATGCTCACTTTATTTGGGCTAGCCACTACAGCAGTACTTGCTCACAGTGGCGTTAAAAATGAAGACGTTATGAAACGTATGAAATTGATGTCAGCAATGGCAGAAAATACAAAAGTCCTTGGACAAATGAACAAACAACAAATTCCGTTTGATGCGGACCTCGCTTCGGCCGCACTTAGAAAAATTTCCGAGCTTTCAACTGCTACTCCTGATGCTTTTAAAAGTGAGGCCATGGATCCAAAATCTAAAGCTAGTTTGAGTATTTGGGAAGAGTTTGATGAATTTACGGAAATCTCCAATAAACTCGCCACAGATGCATCCACCGCGGCTGCTTCAATTTCAAACATCGAGGACATTAGACCAGCATTGATGAAGACGGTTGCAGGTTGCAAAGCTTGCCACAGTAAATATCGCAATTAATTGGTTAATTACTCCAAGATAAAGTTCTCATTAAGTATTATCACCGTTCTGGGTTTAACAACGTGTCTGCTGTACATGTTTTTCACGAGGGCAGTGACTGTAACAACAGAAGATATTAAGTTTTCCAAGGCTGACCCACTGAATGGAAAATATGTGTTTTTAGCTTCTGGATGCAGTAGCTGTCACATCGCGCAAGGCTCAACAGATGAATATTCACTGGCAGGCGGTCAGGTGTTTAAAACTGCTTTTGGATCCTTTGTGGTACCCAATGTTTCTAATAGTGTTAAGGCGGGCATTGGTGGATGGAAATTTAATGATTTTTATACAGCACTTAAATTTGGGCAAAGTCCCGATGGACAGCATTACTTTCCTGCCTTCCCATACACAGCTTACTCTCAGATGGCCGATCAAGATGTTGCAGATCTATGGGCTTTTTGGAAAACGCTCCCAAGCGTTGAAACACAAACGGAAAAACATCAACTAGATTTTCCATTTAACATTCGACGCAATGTTGGATTATGGAAAATACTATATTTAGACAATGGCTATTACAGCTCAAAAAATGACCGTGCGACTTACTTAGTAGAAGCACTCGCACACTGTGCCGAATGTCACACGTCACGCGATGTTTTTGGTGGTTTACAGACTTCAAAATGGTTTAGAGGAGCAAAAAATCCAAGTGGAACAGGTAGAGTACCAAGCATTCACCCCCAGGATCTAATGTGGAGTAAAGACGAAATTGTAGAATACCTTTTATCTGGATTTACTCCAGATTATGATGTCGCAGGGGGAAGCATGGCCCTCGTCGTAAAAAATACGGCGCGATTGACCAAATCTGACCGGGACTTAATTGCCGACTATCTTCTCAACCTGCCCCCTTCATAATTGCACCTTGTATATTATTCTTTGGGACTTTTTCCAAAACAATTATTAGATTGCTTACCAACTAGGCTAAGGCTTCTAGTCAATAATTTGGTATTTAGCAGCACCCATTACCCGCTTTAGCTCAGCGCGCCCTTTGAGGGCCATATCATATGGTGGATTTGCGACGGGATCCTGCTCAGCTTCAATTACAAACCACCCACTATAACCCGTTTCAGCCAGGGCTTTTACGATCGTTTCAAAATCAAGACTACCATCACCAGGTACTGTAAATGCACCCTTGATCACTGCATCAAGAAAACTCTCTTTACTTCGATCAATCTGCGAAATTATATCCATACGCACATCTTTAGTATGAACATGGTTTATCCGTGTATGATGATTTTCGATCACACGCAAATTATTACCACCAGCAAAGGCCATGTGGCCCGCATCAAACAAAAGAGGTGCTGAGCTGTGTTTCATAAACAAGTCTAATTCATCTTCAGTCTCAACTGCAGCCGCCATGTGATGATGGTAAGAAAGTGGCATACCCTCACGAGCAACCCAGTCTGCAAAATCAGATACCTTACGACCATAACTAGCCATTTCATTTTCAGACAGTTTTGGTTTTTGAGATAAAGGTATATTACGATGACCCTGCACTGAGCGAGCAGTTTCTCCATAGACAATACATGGCGCTTTAGCTGATTTGAAAAAAGCAAGTTGCTCTGCAATACGGTCCTTTTCGCGCTCTATATCACCATCTAGAAGAAGTCCGGAAAACCATCCACCGCACACGGAAATACCATGTCGGTCAAGGATGGGCCCCAGTTCATCCATATTCATAGGAAAACGGCGCCCAGTTTCCATACCAGTTAATCCAGCGTCGGAAGCTTGGCGCAGACACTCCTCAAGACTTACGTCGTCAGATAATTCTTCAAGATCATCATTCCACCAAGCAATCGGCGCGATGCCAAGTTTCGCCTCCAACATACTCTAGACCCCTTGGCGTTGTTTATTTCGAAATTCTTCCTGGCCTTTTCGAGCTTCACGAACACTCTCATGATCCGATAACTCTGGCACACCAACATACCAGTCAGCGCCACCAGGGGTCCAAATATATGGATCAGACTCAATCACCAAAACTGTCGTCTTTTCTGTCGTCTGAGCCCATTCCAATGCAACCTCAAGGTCGTTCAAGCTATCACAATGACGAGCTAATGCCCCCATGGCTTCAGCGTGTTTAGCAAAATCTACGTGCAATGGATTATTTTTTTTCAGGACTCGGCTGTCTTTTAACAGATTATTAAAGCCTGGAACGCCCATACCTGTTTGCAGTCGGTTTATAACTCCAAAGCCACCATTATCGCAAACGATGACTATTATTTTATGACCTGACAAAACTGAAGAATAGATATCAGAATTCATCATCATATAGGAGCCATCCCCGACGAGTACGATCGGGGTTCCATCGCCATCTTTAGCCATTGCATGTCCCCAAGCTCCGGCAATCTCATATCCCATACAGGAGAAACCAAACTCACAATCAAAAGTATTGGGCGATTTGACCCGCCAATTTTTTACAGTTTCGCCTGGCAGTCCTCCTGCGGCTGTTACGACCGTGTCCGTTGACTTAGCACTTTTATTAACAATTCCTACTATCTGTGAATAACTTGGAAGAATTGCGTTAGTAGACGCTTGGCATCCATCCAACATAGAATTCCAAGTGGCATAGAGTTTTTTAGCATTCTTCATGCGCAGTGGTTCACAAGTCCAATTTCCGAGTGCAGCATCCAGCTCTTTTAATGATTCTAACGCATCGCCTACTATTGGAAGCGCACGATGCTTTTGAGCATCAAAGCGGGCGGCATTTATATTGATAAATTTTGCATCGGGGGAAAAGGTCGTCCACGAACCAGTTGTGAAATCCTGCAATCGTGTACCAACTGCGATAACGACATCAGCAGTTTCTGCCAACTCTTTGGCAGCATCTGTGCCCTCAATTCCCATCGGTCCAACATATGCAGGGTGATCATGTAAAACAGCACCTTTACCGGCAATTGTTTCAGCCATAGGGATACCACGATCAACTGCAAACGTTGCCAAAACAGCACCTGCACCAGAATATCGCACACCACCACCAGAAATAATTAATGGGCTTTTTGCGGTCTTGAGCAATTCCACAGCTAAAGCAACTTGATCTTGAGAAGGGCGTGGTCGTGAAATACTCCAAAGCTTTTCTTCGAAGAAAGCGTCTGGATAATCGTAAGCAATTTCTTGAATATCTTGGGGCAGACCAATGAAAGCCGGGCCACAATCAGCAGGGTCCAGCATCATTGAAAGTGCCTGTGGCAAGCTAGAAATTATTTGTGCAGGATGCGAAATTCTATCCCAAAAACGCGATACCGCCCGAAAACTGTCGTTAACTGTAGTGGATGGTGAACCAAAATGTTCAACCTGTTGAAGCACAGGGTCAGGCAATCGATTGGAGAATGTATCGCCACAGAGCAGTAAAACTGGAAGCCTGTTGGCATGTGCCACTCCCGCAGCTGTGACCATATTAGTGGCACCAGGTCCAACCGACGTAGTAGCAACCATAATCTGCCGACGTAACTTTGCCTTGGCATATCCAATTGCTGCCAACGCCATAGACTGCTCATTTTGACCTCGCCAAGTGGGCAGCTGTTCCTGTACTTGTTCCAATGCCTCAGACAAGCATGTTACGTTTCCATGACCAAAAATTCCAAACGCACCAGCAAAAAGGGGTACTCTCACACCATCGATTTCAGTATGCTGATTAATTAAGTAACGCACTAGCGCCTGTGCCATAGTAAGTTTAATTTTTTTCATGAAATCGAGTCTCTAATATAAACATTAATATACGGATGTTGAACAAGCATATTGACATTTCAATTAGTATTCAATGTTGCTCATTTAAAAACTAAGAAGCACTCAGTAATGTTAGGCGCTATTAGTGCAACTTATTATTTAATGGTGGGGGATATATGGATAAGAAAATAATTGAGTGGCCTTTTTGTTTTAAAAACGAACTCCAGATTCCATGCATCATCTTTTAGTTGCTGGAAAGCTTCATCCAACTGGGGCTGAACGACTTCGTGCCTTAGAACAAGACGGCGTTAAAATTACCTATTTGGAGGAGGCTACAGAGGACTCAATCGCAGCCCACATCACAACCGCCGATGCATTAATAATTCGTACACAACCCCTAACCGCTGAAACTATTAAAAAAGCAAAGCAGCTAAAAGTGGTTTCCCGACATGGGGTGGGATACGATACAGTGGATCTCAATACGCTGAATGATCAAAAAATTGCTCTCACAATTGTTGGGGATGTAAATTCCATCTCGGTTGCAGAGCATGCCATGATGCAGCTACTTTCTGGCGCCAAACAACTTTTACGAGCAGACCGTTCAGTACGTGAACCAGGTAAGTGGGAATGGCGCAACAAATTAGAACAGCAAGAAATTTCAGGCAAAAATTTATTAATTATTGGGTTTGGCCGCGCCGGAAAGCAACTCGCAAGGATGGCTGCTGGTTTTCAAATGAACATTCGAGCCTATGATCCGTATCTTCAAAAGAGGGGCTGGCCAGATAGCCAAATTTCCCCGATTAAAGAATTGCATGATGGTTTGAGATGGGCAGATTGTCTTTCACTGCATGTTCCCAAAGAAGATAAGCCACTGCTTGGGCCTTTAGAATTCTCAAAAATGAAACCTGGCATGGTAATTTCTAATACAGCAAGAGGGGGTATAATTTGTGAGGAGTCGTTAGTGAAAGCCCTCAAAAACGGCCAGGTGCATGCGGCTGGAATTGATGTCTTGTTAAATGAGCCACCAAATGTAGATTTTGCATTGGCCAAATGTGACAATGCTCTATTGTCTCCGCACATTGCTGGTCTGACTGAAGAGGCTAGCGAACGCATGGCCATTTCTTCAATTGAAAATGCGATGAACTTTCTTAACGGAACTATAGACACAGAAATGATCGTAAACCAAAATGCTCTCAATGATTTCTAAAAGAAAACTCTCCATTGGCCTTATAGGTAGTGGCTTCATGGGCAAGGCGCATGTCTTTGGGTTCGCCACAGCACAGAAGGTTTTTAATCTACCACTAAAAATACACCTGCATACAGTAGCAGATATAAAGCAGGAGATGGCAGACAAGGCAGCCCTAGATTTTGGGTTTGATAATTCCACGTCAGACTGGCACAATCTGATTGATAACCCAGAAATTGACATAATAGATATTACGGCTCCCAATGTGCTTCACAAAGAAATGGCGCTTGCAGCTATTGCAGCTGGGAAACATGTCTATTGCGAAAAACCACTTGCGCCCTTAGCTGCAGACGCATTTGAATTAGCTAAAGCCGCCAAAGCTGCAGGTGTTAAAACACAAGTTGGATTTAACTACCTTTGCAATCCGATGTTCAGACTTGCCAGAGACATCATCAACTCAGGAGAGTTGGGTGAAATCCGTGGTTTTCGTGGCCTGCACGCTGAAGATTATATGGCAGACGCGAACGGACCTGTAACTTTTCGACACGATGCCCTTGGTGGTGGAGCACTAGCAGATCTTGGGAGCCATGTATTAGCAACAGCAGAATTTCTTTTAGGCCCTATTTCTAGAGTAATGGGCGACTGTGTTACAGTTATTCCTAAACGATCAGATGGGAACGGTGGACATAAAAAAATCGAAGTAGACGATATTGGGCGCGCCTTTGTACGTTTTGAAAATGGTGCCTCAGGGTCAATCGAGGGCAATTGGATTTCTACTGGCCGAAAAATGCAACATGATTTCGAAATTTACGGCTCGAAAGGCGCACTCAGTTTTACGCAAGAACGTTTTAATGAATTGCATTTTTACTCCACTGAAGACACATCGGGTCGCCGCGGTTTTCGCAGAATTGAAGCTGCACCAGATCATGAACCATATGGAAGCTTTTGTGTGGCACCTGGGCATCAACTTGGATTTAATGACCTTAAAGCAATTGAAATTGCAGATTTTATAAACGCTATCGCAGACGTTCAAGCTGAGCCATTTAACTTTGAGAGGGGATATCGCATTCAAACCTTAGTGGAAAAAATCAATAAATCCTCCACAGAAGGAAAGTGGCTAAAAGTTTAATTTCTAGAGTCATTTAAAAAAAATTTACGACGCCCATCAATCCAATCTAAAATTAAATCTACAATTCCAACTTAAAATTTAATTAAATGTGAAAAGATAAAGCCATAGCATTTGATGATGAGTCACATAAAAGAAACTATTGGTCATCCCAAACCTTTTTTACGACCATTCGCACCTATGGAAGTACGTTTTTCATCCAAAGAAATGTAATTGAAAAACAATCAATTTTTTATCTAAATAATTAAGAGACAAAACAAGACTACACGGGAGACGAAAAGAATGAAATTACTCACAAAATCATTAACCGCTTTGGCAATTGTGGTAGCTGGAGCTGCTATAGCTGACCCAAGCGGTACCCTGCGTGAATCACATGATTTAGGATTTGGCGAGAACTCTAGCCTAGATCCGATTTCTAAAGGTCGCGTATTTCAAATGACTGATAAACTAATGGATCGACTCGTTCGTCCTGGGCTGGACGGAAGTCCATCTGCCGATTTGGCTGAAAGCTGGTCTGCAAATGCCGATGCGACAGTATGGACATTCAACATTCGAAAGGGTGTTAAATTCCACGATGGTTCTGGGCTAGATGCTGACGACGTCTTATATTCTTTCACCCGAGTCCTAGATCCGGATATTGCTAGTCCTGCGCGTTCAGCTGTCAAAATGATTGACTCGATGAAGAAGACAGGCACTCACACCGTTGAGTTCACACTAAACACACCATTTGCTGACCTTCCATTAACACTAATGGACTACAGGCTTAGAATTCTACCAGAGGGATCTGGGGATTCTATTGCCAGCACGGGTATCGGAACAGGACCGTTCAAGCTTGAAAAGCTTGATTTTCAGGGTACTACTGTTCTTGCAGCAAACGAAGATTATTGGGCTGGTGCACCTGGCGTAGCTAAGATTGAAATTATCGCGATCCCAGAAGGTCAAGCAAGACTTCAGGCATTTATGGGCGGTCAAATTGATATTTTATTCCGAATAACAGAACAACAAAAAACTATGCTTGAGGGCTCTGATCGCTATAATGTTGCACAAATCCCTACTGGTAACTGGCGTGGCCTGATCTTCCGAACCGACGTTGAGCCCTTCAATGATCCACGGGTTAGAAAAGCCATGCGTTTGGTCGCAGACAGAGAAGCTCTTGTCCAGCTAGTCCAAGGTGGCGCGGGCAACGTAGCATGTGACTCGCCAGTAGCACCCAATGATCAGTACCGTGCAGACATCTCCTGTCCACAAGATATCGAACAAGCAAAAGCACTTCTTGCAGAAGCAGGGTTTGCCGACGGTATTGAGGTTAACGTGCACGTTGCTACCCTTGAACCCACGTGGCCAACACTAGGTATTGCCTATCAAGCACAAGCTGCCGAAGCTGGCATCCGCGTGAATGTGGTACAAACACCCTCCGACGGATATTGGAACCGGATCTGGATGAAAAAAGACGTTGCAGCAACCCGTTGGAAAGAACGCCCTGCAGATCAGGCTTTACATGAAATATACCTATCAACAGCAAAGTGGAATGAAAGCTTTTACAAGGATTTGGCCTTTGATGAACTCTTGGCATCGGCACGACGTGAGCTAAACTTTGAAAAAAGAAAAGCGCTGTACGTGCAGGCACAAGAACACTTGTTTGAAAATGCCGGAACACTTATTCCTTATACAGTTAGTATGAACATTGGATCTTCATCAAGGGTTCAAAACTTTGATGCTGCTAAAGAGGAAGCCGTTCGTTGGCATTTAGTTACGGTGGACTAATCAATTTAAAGGGCGGCCCCTGGGTCGCCCTTTACCAGTTATAAAATTCTGTAGGAAATTTGATGTTAAAAATGCTGGCCCGCAGATTATTACTGGGCTTAATCACAGTCATTATTGTATCAATTATTATTTTTTCTGGTGTTGAATTTTTGCCAGGTGATGCATGCACAGCTTTCCTGGAAAGAGATGCCTTTGGCAAACTCCTTGAGAACTGCCGAGAAAGCCTCGGATTGAACGCAGGTGCAGTACAAAGATACATTTATTGGGCCTTTGGTGTTGTGCAGGGCGACCTCGGGGTTGCGGCGAATGGATTGACAAGTATAGCAGAGCTAGTGGGTGACAGGTTAAAGAATTCACTTTTCTTGGCTGGATGTTCTCTCTCGATCGGGGTTCCACTTGCAATATTTCTTGGTGTGGTTACTGGGCTTTGGCGAGATAGACCGGTTGATCTTTTCTTTTCAACATCCGCCATTTTTGCAATGACAATTCCAGAGTTTGTTTCAGCAACAGTTTTGATACTAATTTTTTCTGTATGGTTAGGATGGTTGCCCGGGATTGTTGTCGTTTCTGCAAGTTCACCTGTTCATGAATTTTTTCCTGAAATAATTTTACCTATGATAGTTTTAGCAATGGTAATGACTGCTCATATTTTGCGGATGGTACGCTCGTCCGTAATTGATGTTATGACAAGTGATTATATTCAAATGGCAACCCTCAAAGGAACACCCTATTGGCACATGGTTTTGCATCACGTTTTGCCCAATGCATTACTACCAGCAATAAATGTAGTTGCGCTGACAATCGCATGGCTTCTTGGCGGCGTTGTAGTCATTGAGGTTGTTTTTAATTATCCAGGCCTTGGCCGAATGATGATTGAAGCAATATCTGATCGAGACCTGCCAGTAGTGCAAGCTATCGCTCTAATTGTGGCCACCGTATATGTTGGTGTAAATCTTGCCGCTGACATTACAACAATGCTCGCTAACCCAAAATTAAGAACATTGCATACGAGAAGCAAATGATCACAATAACAAATTCTAAAAATAGCCAAAAAAAACTATTTTCTGGTTTAAAAACTGTACTTTATGATATCTGTTCGAAGCCTTCTGGGGCTATCGGTTTTAGTCTTGTTTTATTTCATGTTATCCTTGCTCTCGTTAGCCCGGCGATTGTCCCCTATGACTATAAGGCGATGGATGCTGCTTCCATGCTTTCAACACCTAGTGTGGATCATTGGCTTGGAACCGACCACTTAGGTCGAGATGTGTTAACCAGAGTATTACTTGGAGGCAGGGAGGCCATATTTGTCACCGCCGTTGCAACCCCAATAGCTGTGATGTGGGGCGGTTTTATTGGGATATTTTTTGGTCTGATCGGTGGCCGGGTTGATGAATTTTTTATGCGNATTGTTGANGCGTTCTTGTCTTTACCCTGGATTTTAAAAATGCTGGTCCTTATTGTGACCTTTGGAAGTAGTATGTTTGTGCTGATGCCNACATTAGCATTTTTCTATGGAATTCCAGTNATAAGGATAGCTCGTGCCGCAACACATGACGTGGNCGCGCGTGACTTTATTTTATCTGCAAAAGCNCGAGGNCAAAAACGCATCACTATTATCATGCGTGAACTTCTACCAAATGTTTTAGACACGTTAATGGTAGAAGGTGCCATGCGCTGGTCTTGGATGTTACTAGCGTTCTCCTCTTTGTCCTTTTTGGGCTTTGGAGTATCACCCCCTACGCCGGACTGGGGACTGATGATATCCGACGCACGGGGTTTTATGTCTTTCAGACCATGGGGCGTTATCGGGCCTGTCATCGCNCTATCTACANTAATTATCGGAATCAATCTGACNGCAGATGCTTTNGCAAAAGCGTTGGGCGTCGATCGTGCACAGAAGGCGCCGGTCTAAATGCCCAAAATACCATTGATAAATATCAAAAAATTAAGTGTTGGGTTNAAATCCAAATCTGGTGAAATGTTGCCAGTTTTGAGATCAATTAATTTANAACTCNATGCNGGCGAAAGCCTTGGTCTGGTTGGGGAAAGTGGCTCTGGGAAAAGCACTCTTGCATTAGCTGCTATGGGTTATCTGAAAAGTGGGCTGTCTCTTATGGAGGGAAACGTCTCATTTGAACACCACGATATGTTCAATCTTGATCANAAGAGNTTACAGAAAATCTGGGGAAGAGAGCTTGCATTAGTTCCACAGAACTCNGGACAATCCCTTACCCCCACAATGCGGGTCGGCCAACAATTAAGGGAAGTTCTAGAATTTCATAATCTTAAAAAAGACAAAGNTATTCACCAACGCATAATTCAACTTTTGACGCAAGTTCGTTTACCAGAGCCAGAAACACTTTTAACTCGCTTTCCCCATGAACTCTCCGGTGGACAACAACAGCGTGTTGCAATTGCAATAGCTTTAGCTGGCGAACCCAAAGTGCTTTTGCTTGATGAACCAACTACCGGTCTTGATGTGACAACNCAGGCTCATATTTTAGAATTACTTCGTGAGATTGCCACTAAGACTCAAATGGCTCTTTTATATGTAAGCCATGACCTCGGGGCCATTGCTCGAGTCTGCGACGAGGTTTTAGTGATGTATGCNGGTCAAGCAGTTCTAAGTGGCTCAGCAAAAACNGTTTTAAGATCACCTTNACATCCCTATGCCCACGGGNTGCTAGCTTCGATACCAAAATTAAATGATCCCAGTCTACCAGATGCGTTGGAGGGTCGCCCACCAGCCCCNGGGCAGGCAAGTGCAGGATGTGCGTTTGCTGACCGCTGCTTTATAGCTGAGGATATCTGTCGAACAGAGCACCCGAAAGTCAAAAAACTATCAGACTCACAGAAAACNAGGTGCCATTTTCCCGACCTAGTNAAAAAGATAANTTCGAATAAGGNATCTGAAAAAAAGAAATTCAACTTTAAAAANGACANCCCCACTATTTCTATGAATGAATTGTCAATTCGATANAAAAATAAAGGTTTTGTTGATCAACTTCTGAGACGCCCNCACANAGGACCTGCAACGGTTGATTGTATAAACTTATCAATTTCTAAGGGTGAGACACTTGGTCTGGTAGGCGAGTCTGGCAGTGGAAAATCGACGATCCTAAAAAGCATCGCGGGGCTACTGCAACCCAGTGGAGGTACAATTAGTCTTGAAAATAATAGCTATTTGCCCACCTCAGTAGAGTACCGGTCTTCTGATCAATTAAGGCGTGTTCAACTGGTTTTCCAAAACCCTGATGATAGCCTAAATCCAAGACACACTGTTAGACAAATTTTAGAACAACCACTGAAACTTTATTTCACCCTAACTAAAAAACAAATCTATGAAAAATCAGTTCANATCTTAGANCAAGTCCGCCTTGGTTCCCACTACCTTGACCGCCTGCCAAGTCAGCTATCAGGTGGTGAGAAGCAGAGGATTGCAATCGCGCGAGCCTTTGTTGCTGAACCAGATATAGTCCTTTGTGATGAGGTTACCTCAGCGNTAGATGTCTCAGTTCAGGCAGCTGTGCTGGAATTACTCAACGAGTTGAAACAAACGCAACGTACGACCTATGTTTTCGTTTCACATGATCTNGCTGTTGTTAAAGCTCTTTCTGATCGGGTTGCAGTACTTTATCANGGTCGNCTGTGCGAGATAGGGCCCACTTCTCAAGTTTATAATAGGCCTTCACATCCCTANACAGAGGTACTTCTTGGCGCTGTTCTTGAACCTGACCCAGACCATGAATTAAAACTAATGGCAGATGATATAGTAGAGTTAGCACCTCCTGAAAACGGGTGCCCTTTCCAGCGGCGCTGCCCTCGTATAGTTGGTGATATCTGCAAATCAGAGGTACCCCCTTGGCAAACTTTACCAACAGGAAATCTAATATGCTGCCACATCCCATGGGAAACATTAGACAAAATGCAGACAGATTAGAAACACACCCCGATCATGTTTCATATGAGGATGCCTTAAATGCCATTTTTTAAAACTCAAGGAACATCCCTATATTACGAAATGCGAAAAGCTCGTAATATAAAAGATCGTCCTATACCAATTATTTTTCTACATGGCGCAGGAGGCAATTCAGCAAGTTGGTTTAATCAACTTGCGTTCTTTTCAGAAAAATTCGATTGTCTTGCTCCAGACCAACGTGGCTTTGGACGATCAAAGTCCGTTACACCTAGCTTAACAGTTAAACAATTTTGTAACGATCTAATTGCCCTACTCAATCACTTGAAAATACCAAAGGCACATCTGGTAGGTCAATCGATGGGAGGCTACACAGCATTAAGATATGCTGTAGATTTGCCAGAACGAGTGATGTCTTTGACCCTTAGTTGTTCAAATGGAATGATTGATCATAGAGATGATGCCTCCCTGACACCTGGGTTTGATGCTATAAGTAAGCGCAATGAAAATGACGTGCCGTGGGGGTGGTCTAAAATAAGTCAAAAAAATCCGCCGTTAATAGAGCTCTACAGTATAATCCAAAACTTCAACCAAGACATTATTTCAGGCCAAAATGTCTTCCAAAGACATTCCACCGATTTAGTTGCGCCTAAAGATCTTATTAAGATTGATTGTCCAACCTTGATTTTAAGTGGTGAGGATGACCCTTTATTCCCAGCAAAATTACTAGCTAAATGCGCCTCACTTTTTTCTAACGGACGACATTTTATGTTTAAAGCGTCAGGACATTCACCTTATTTT
This sequence comes from Planktomarina sp., assembly GCA_002698165.1. GTDB lineage: Bacteria > Pseudomonadota > Alphaproteobacteria > Rhodobacterales > Rhodobacteraceae > Planktomarina. The sequence goes on from NZVF01000097.1 coordinate 13,659, forward strand.
GAGGATCCAAAAGCTTTTAATGAAATACTTTTAAAGCACATTTCATCAGTCTAACGCTGGACAAGCTAAAAAGATGACCTACATCACGCATCTGGTTGTAAAGGAGTCTAAAAAATGATGCGCACAGTATTGTCCCTTTTGTTTGTTTTAACATCGGCCCAAGTAAGTTTTGCCGCAGGTAGCGGAGGTAGCTCATCATATTCTTCGTCTAGTTCTGGTTCTGACACTTCTGGAACGAGCTCATATTCAAATTCCGGCAGTGGAAATCAACAAAAAGACCCCTTCGCAAAAGCCTACCAGTTTATCAACAATGAAAACTTTGATGACGCTTTTAAAGAACTCCAAACGGTAACTGCGCCAGGAAAGAAAGCGGATTTGTATAATTTGTTAGGTTTCACTGCTCGTAAATCAGGAAAACTAGATGTGGCGTCAGAATACTATGAGAGAGCCTTAACGATAAATGCAAAACATGTTGGTGCTTTGCAGTATCAAGGGGAACTCTTCATTACTTTAGGTGACATAGAAAACGCCAAACAAAACCTAGAAAAAATAAAAAGCGCTTGTTGGTTGTTTTCTTGCAAAGAAGAGAAACTATTACAGGTTGCAATAGAAGAGGCAGTTGGCAGCTAAAGA
>NZVF01000003.1 GCA_002698165.1 Planktomarina sp.
CTCTATATCTTCGCTTTCGCCACCAAAAACAATTGAACTTGAAATAGGAATGTCTTTGTTCTCCAATAAGGCAGTTTGGAGCAATTCCACCTGTTTGGCAGGCAATAATTCTTCTTTCACATCAGCATCAATCGAATAAAATCGTTTGCCGTTTTTACGTTCAATGTCACCACCTTTAGGTTGTGGTATCAATTTGGCAAAAACTGACAATGGTACGTAATCGCCAGAGGCGGTAGGAATCCTGATCTCTTCCAGATGATCCAAGTTGCGTTGCTCGCTAGGAAACCGTAGTTTTATATCTAACTCGTCGTCAATGTCGTCAGGACGATAGTCCGAAATGCTAACACCTTCAGTCAATAATTTTACCATATTTCCAAGAGCACCAATCGATACACCATGACGACTGGCTTCATCTCGATCAAACTTTATCGTCCACTCTATTCCAGGTAATGGACGGGTGTCTTTTATATCAATGAAGCCACCTATTGTATTCATCAAATTAACCACAGAGTTGGTCGTTTTAGCAGCCTGTTCTAAATCATCGTCAAAAATTTCAATATGTATTGGAGATGCACCACCTGGGCCAGGCTGCTCTTTTTGAATATTGACTTTTATTCCAACAACACCGTCAAGCCTTTGACGCATTTCTTCCATTAAGACGTTGACTTTGTCACGTTGTTGCCAGTCATCAAATACCGTCCGTATAGATCCAATTGAATCTCTTGGCGCATTATCACCAGATCCTAGTTTCGCATAATTTGCAGACACACCTTTTACATCAAGCACTCGAGTTTCAGCCTGTTTTAAAAGATCATCTCGCTCATCTGCTGCAAGATCCCCACGAGCTAGCACTTGAATCGCAGCTTGCTCCGGCTCTACATCGGGAAAAAAGCTTACCCCTAAACCAGCCGAAAAATAACTACCAAAGGACAAAACCATAAATCCTGCAATGAACAAGACAACAAGCATTGGATACTGAATGGCGCGCTTGAGAATCCAGCGGTACGCACGGGGTGCCGAATGATGGGCAGCTCCTCCAGCAGTTACTTTTTTTCCGAACATACCACCTAGAACTGGTATGAAAATCAATGCCATCAATAGCGATGCCGACAGTACGCAAATTACGGTAATTGGCAAAAACTTCATGAAGCTACCAACGATACCAGGCCAGAAAAGAAGCGGCAAAAAAACCATCAAGGTGGTCACTGTTGAGGCAATAATGGGCCAGGCCATTCGGACAGCTCCCTCACGGTATGCAGTGGCCCGGTCTACTGATTGTGCAATCCTTCGATCTGCATATTCTATCGTTACTATAACCCCGTCCACAAGCATACCAGCGACAAGAATAAGTGAAAATAATACGACAATATTCAGCGTAATACCCATGTTATAGAGAAATGCGATGCCTATCAAAAAACTACCAGGAATTGCCAAGGCAACAAGTGCTGCATTTCGCAATCCAAGGCTCGCAACGACAACTATCATTACGATCAAAACCGCTGCCGTAACATTATTACCAAGATCACCGAGTGTTGACCGGACGTTTTTTGACTTGTCTAAAAGATAATTCACTTCTACGTCGCCCGACATGGTGGCGACCTCAGCATCGATCATTGCGCGGGTCGCCTCTGCAACCTCAATCAAGTTTGCCCCCACCCTTTTCTTGACGTCCAAAACTAAAGAGCTCTGCCCATTAACCCGTGATCGGTTGTCGGCGTCCACATAAGCTCTTCGAACCCTTGCAATATCTTCAAAATGTATCGTATTCCCGTCGCCAACTTTAATTGGCAACTTCATTAAATCTTCGACCGTCTCAATTACGCCAGGGACTTTAAGAGCAAGTCGCCCCGCCCCTGTATCTATCGATCCTGCAGTCACCAACTGGTTATTGGCCGAAACAAGCCCAATAACCAAGGCAGGATTAAGGCCATAACTTTCCATAGCACCGGCATCAACAATCACTTCGACCATTTCCTCTCGGTCTCCGCCTATCTCAACCTCTAAAACACCCTCAACAGCCTCGAGCTTATCCTTAAGGTCACGAGCCGCTAAAATTAATAATTTTTCCGGGACTTGACCATAGATAGCAGCTGTTAGAATTGGGAACAGTGACAGGGAAATCTCAGTAATTTTGGGAGCATCAGCAGCTGGTGGTAAATCTGGTTTAGCATCATCTACAGCTTTGCGTACGTCCTCAAGCACCAGATCAATATCTTCTCCCGCTAGAAATTCAAGGGTAACCGATGCATATCCTTCAGTTGCCGCACTCGTCATTTTATCAAGTCCTGCGACCGATCTAAGTTGCTTTTCCAGAGGTTTAACTAATAACTTTTCGGCATCGGTTGGTGAGATGCCTGAGTAGCGAACTGAGACATAAGAAATTGGAATATCAATATCAGGTTCGGCTTGCTTTGGAATATTATTCCAAGCATTCAAGCCCACACCAAAAATTATCAAAATCATAAAAATAATTGCGCCAGGCCGTTTAAATGCTGCACGGATCACAGATTGCATTAGTTTGCTTCCTCAACTATTTTATAACTAATTTTAGATCCATCGCTGACGAAGGCTTGTCCCATACCCAAGATTAAAGTGTCGTCTGCTAACCCTGAAACATAAGCCGCATTCCCAACAGTTTGGGCAATGGCAACGGGCATGACTTGAACAGTACCGTCTGGTTTGACCGTCTTAACACTTAACGAACCGGCCTCATCCACATTCAAATGCGCCGGGGATATTTTAAAAGCAGGCACCTGATCGATTGTAACGCGAACCCCTGCACTCATCCCAGCCCGTAAAGTCCCATCGGAGTTATCAACGGCTATTTCTACATCGAATGTACGTGTTGCTTGGTTGGCAAACGTTGCAATTTTATTCACCACACCCTGTCGCTTTCCCGCTCCATCGACGTCCAAATCAACCTTGTCACCAATTTTAATTTTGCTGATCTGAGTTTGGGGCACTGGTGCGTCTATGGTAAGAGATCGCAACCCCAAGATACGCGCAACAGGGGCATTTTCTTTAATTGTTTGACCAACCTCTACGTGATATTTTTCTAACCAACCACCTTGAGAAGCAACCACATTGGTGAATTCTAGCTGTTCGAGTAACATTGCAATACGCGCATCAACAGCTTTGATCCGGGCATTGGAAGCTGCCAGCGCGAGATCCTCAGATTGATTTTCTAATTCAATTAAGCGCATTTCGGCTGCTTTAAGCGAGGCCATCTGCTGTAGTTTAGCGAGAGGTTTTTTAACGCCTCTATCGACTAATTTTTTGGTTGATTCATAATTACTACGCACGGCTTCAAGATCTGCAATAGCCGCGTCAATTTGAGCTTCCCATGCTCCTCCAGAACTAAAACGCTTTTTGATGTCTTCGTACTCCGCTTGCCCTGCCTTGCGGTCAGCACGCGCAGCATCAATATCAGATTCTAATGTACCTTTATCAAGCTCAATCAAAGTAGCACCAGCTTCAACCCAGCCACCTTCAACAGCTACTTGTGACAACACATAGGCGTTGCGACGGCTTATCACGTCAATATCAAATCCAGTTCGAGTTACACCTCTTGCTCGAATTTGTAATGGCACCTGCTGATTGACTACTTTGAAAGCCTGCGTGATCAAATCTGGTGATTTACTTTCAATTTTTTCTTCTTCAACATCGGCCACTTTTCCGTCACCAGCAACACTCAGAGAAGAAGTTCCAAGGAAGTTATCTGAGTACATCCAACCAACAATAAGTGCAGCAATAAAAAGCGCCGAGATATATGACTTGCGTATTTTCATTTTTCTAATTTTAATCCTAAATTTTCTGAAACTGTCAGCGGATCTCTTTGTTAAAACGTTAGGTAGTTTGCTTCACTTAAATGTCGAGACCACGGGTGTCAAACTAACATACCACGAGCAGCAACCGGGATCACTTCACAAATCTCATCACCACGAATCCCTACCAACTGATCCACCATATTTACGGCCACACAAACATGGTTTGGGATAACTTGTAAAATTTCTCCAACTGCTGGTTTTTTGTTACATTTTGATAAGTCAATAAAGCCATGCTCTTCAGCAAATTTATGAATGCTCGCTTCCGGATGCTCAAGTATCAGACCGAAGCCATCCAAACCTCCCATGTCCGAAGTCAATGTTTTGGAGCCTGCATCTAAAATACCCCGTGCTTCCCCTCCTCTGCTGACAACACTGGTGAAAACGCTAAAAGCACATTCATCTGTGGTTGCAAATCCAGCTTTTATCATCATGCGATCGTTGAAGATACAGGTGCCCGCTCGATGTTCAGTTGCTCCCTGCAATTTTCCAATATTTACAAAATTAGGAGTTCCACCAGTAGACACGATCCCCGGCTTCAGCCGTAAAGATGCTAAACCTGCAGTTATTTCATCTAAAAAGAACTGTGTTGCACGCCAACTATCAATTGCTGGGTAGAATAGTAGTCCGGCAAAATTGAGCATAGGGTCATCTTTTATGACCTGCGCCAATGCGAGTGCCTCACTTGGCGTTTCAACACCAGCGCGTTTTTGTCCCGTATCACATTCTATCAGTACATCCATGGCGCGATTGGCCTGCTGTGCCGCTTCAGAATAAGTTCTCAACGAGACTATATTGTCGCTACAAACTTTTAGGGGAACTCGCCGTTGCAGAGATGCTAAACGACCAGATCTCGCAGCTCCAATCAAATTAGTTGCAACAATTATGTCCGTAATGCCAGCATCCGCCATTACTTCAGCTTCGCCAAGTTTTTGACAGGTAATTCCTTTTGCGCCAGCCAATATCTGCATCTTTGCCAAGATAGGCGATTTATGAGTTTTTATATGTGGACGGTTTGCAACTCCGACTTGGTCACACAACTTTTGGGCACGCTTGATGTTACGCTCAACAATATCAAGGTCAATTACGGAACAGGGTGTGCCAAATTTTTCTATAATTGAGTTCTTTAGTGCTGAAGTCGCCTTCGCCATTTATCAAGCCTTATCTAATGCACTATTTAATCGATCATTTATAAATACTTTATTAATTTTGATTGAATAAAAAAGATTTGGTTTTAGTAAAGTAATTTATATTTATTTGACATCTTTTTTAAATGAATTTTTTCTTATTTCTAATCTAAAAAAAACTTGCCACTTTATTCTATTCGCGCATAGCCTTGCCTTCCGGGTCATAGGGGGAGGGAGATATGACCTTTGCCTTTCTTTCAACTCCAACCACATGTACGGAAACTTCTGTTCCAGACGCGGCTAGAGCTGGATCAATTAATGCCATTGCCANTGACTTTTTAAGAGTATGTCCATAGGCCCCAGACGTTACAAATCCGATCATGTCCCCATTTACCGACCAGACTGGTTCGTAACCCGAAGCATCCGCATCTCCGTCAGAAATCTCCAATGTTACCTGNACCTTTGGAGGGCCATTTCCGTCNCGCTCTGAGATAGCAGCNCCACGTCCAATAAAGTCACTTTTANTCCAATCAATCCAACGGTCCATCGCTGTCATGCCAGGCGTNCGGTCTTGNGTAAATTCTGCAGACCATATCCCAAAACTTTTCTCTATTCGNGTTGANAGCATCGCATTAAATCCAACTTCTCNNATTCCTAGATCAAATCCCNNTTCAAGNAGTAGACGACGTAAAGCNATGTGGTCACCCAAACGACAGTTGATCTCATACCCCATCTCTCCAGTTACACTCATCCGCGCAACGAAGGCGCTAATTAAACCAATATCAATTTTTCCACAGCCCATAAATGAAAGTTGTGAAATATCCTGCTCAGCAACTTTTTCAACAACNTGTTTTGACTTTGGACCAACCACTGCAAACCCACAAAATTCCTCGCCTAAATCGCGGACATTAACATCGTTTTGCATGTGCTCATTAAACCAACGCATATGCCAAGCCCGCAGATAGTAACTCCCCATGATCCAATATTTTCCATCGCCCCAATTTAATAAAGTAAGATCACCTTTNAGCTTGCCAGTTTCTGAGAGCATCACAGCCAAACGTGCCCNTCCAGGTTTTGGGAGCTTGGTNGAAAAAATTTGGTCCAACCAAACCTCAGCTTTGTCACCTGTTACCTCAAAACGAGAAAAACCGGTAATGTCTAGTAAGCCAACACCTTCACGGATAGCTTTACATTCTTCAGCCACAATTTCATGGGCATTAGAGCGTTTAAGTGTTAAATTTTCTTCAAATTCTTTATTTGGAGCAAAATAGAGCGGTGTTTCCAAATCCCATGATACTCCCCAGCGGCAGCCAGCCNCAGTCATGGCATCATGCGCNGGTGCCATTTTCATTTGGCGTCCAGCTGGAAGTTGCTCATTTGGATAAGACATAACAAAACGCCGCGAATAAAACTGCCCAGTGGTTTCACGAATATANCGCTTATTCTCCGCATATTTACCATATCTGGCNACGTCCATTGACCAAGCATCCGCCTCAGGTTCACCTTCAATCATCCATTCCGCTATTGTTTTGCCTACGCCACCACCCTGTAAGAAGCCCGCCATTACAGCACAGGCCGACCAGTAACCTCGCTTNCCAGGCACCGGGCCTACAAGAGGGTTTCCATCGGGAGAGAACGTAAAAGCACCATTCACCCATGTCTTAATACCTACGTTTTCAATCGCCGGATAACGCTNAAANCCCAGAACTAGCTCATTCTCAATCCTATCAAGCTGCTCAGGGAAAAGTTCTTCTTCATAGCTCCAAGGCGCCCCATCCATAGCCCAGTGTTCATGATCAATCTCNTAAATGCCAACTAAAACACCTTTTTGATCCTGTCTCATNTAAGTGAAGCCCTCAAGATCAACAGTCATTGGCATTTGGAAATCTGATGCCGCAACTTCGGGAATACTGTCAGTGATCAAATAATGGTGTTTGAGTGGGCTCACCGGCAATTCAATACCTGCCATACGTCCCACCTGTTTTGCCCACAGACCAGCAGCATTTACGACATGCTCACAGGTTACTTCACCCTTATCTGTTTTTACAATCCAGCCACTTGAAGTCTGAATCAAACTTTCAACTTTTGTTTCTTCAAAATATTCAGCNCCTCGCTTTTTAGCTGCACTAGCATAAGCTTGTACTGTTCCCGTGGTATCAATATAACCTTCACGATCNGCCCACATTGCTCCTAACACACCTTNAGTTGACATAATTGGACAACGNTTCTGAGCTTCTTCNGGAGATAAAAGTTCACAATCATCAATACCAATNGACTGAAATATGCGATAGTTTGCCTGCAACCACTCCCAACGCTGTGGCGTACCCGCCAATGTCAATCCACCCGTCATATTCAAGCCTATNTTCTGACCTGACTCTTTTTCAATTTTAGCCAAAAGATCAATTGTATAGGCCTGCAAAGCGGCCATATTTGGGTCAGCATTCAAGGCATGAATTCCGCCNGCAGCATGCCAGCTGGAACCTGACGCTAAACGCCTACGCTCCAGCATCACAACATCAGTCCAACCCATTTTTGCTAAATGGTATAAAACAGAGGCACCAACAACGCCACCTCCGATGACTACAACCCTATAGTGCGACTTCATTTTTGGATCCCCACTCCTATTTGAATTCGTCTTTACACCAATAATTACANAAAATTTTTGATATNTGCCATTAGCNACAAGACNGTGNCGTACTTAANAGCCAACCTTATTGNTATGGATTTCAATCCACTTTATACAGCACNTAAAACGGNAAAGTTTTACACGTCAAGATAACTAANNAATCGATTAAACTTTGTCGATCCATACTCAGCCCAANAACNACNGGAAATAAGTTGTACCGTTAAAAGNTCTACAGCACTGTCTGCATTCTATGACCCTGGGCAAAAAAGATTCTAACCTTAGTTACCGCAAAATCACCATTCCAGGTAATACGATCCATAACAAACAATGCAGCCCCAGTAATACATCCCAATGCTTCAGCTTGATCTTTGTTAGCATTTACTGCGGAAAACGTAATATCGCCATGAGTATAAGAGGCATGTTTTAGCAACCATTCATTACTACTAATATCCGTAAATGTTTCTGCTGTCGCTTCGGGTACAATATTCGTATTGATCCACCTATCTTCAAAGGCATAAGGTAACATGTCGGCCAAATGAAGAGCTTTGAGTTGAAGCAATTGTGCGCTAGCTGAAGTTCTCATTGCACCACTTACAGTTGCGGGAGGCTTACTAATATCGCGCTGTATCAATTGATGGTCATATCTTTGGCCACGAGCCTCTACATCCATGCGTATCACCGAGATATCAAGTGTAGCTTTGGCAACGGGTTGAAGCACAACCCGTGTGCCCGCTTTCCGTCGTCTGTCTAACAGGCCTTTTTCCGCAATCTCACGAAGTGCACGGTTTACAGTAACTCGAGCACATCCAAAATCACTCGCCAAATCAGCTTCATTCGGAATCAATTGCCCTGGCTTCCATTCCCGTGCATGAATGCGACGCAGTACCTCGTCTTGAACACTTTGCCATTTTCGAAATTGTAATTTTGTCAAATCGCGTCCTTTAGATCATTGAGGACATGTCGATAGGCATCAGTAATTTTTGTACGACGAATATGCTGGCCGTTTTTTACCAAATGACGACCGGCCGACCATACATCCGTAACAAGATGATCATCGCCAGCAAATATCCAGCTATCGAGAAACGTGTCTCCTTTTCGCTGATTCAGATGGACTGAATTATCATCAAGAGCCAATAAATCAGCCCAGTAGCCTGGCTCGATTGCCCCTGATTTACGTTGAGTGGCGATAGCACCTCCTTGAAGGACCACATCAAACAACCGTCGAGCCGTTGTATGCTTTGGCGTTGCAAAAGCCGCTCGATTGTTATCCCGTAAACGTTGTGAATATTCGAGTGTGCGAAGTTCTTCAGCCAAAGAAATTCGGATGTTGCTGTCCGAACCAATCGCTATTTGTCCTTTGTTTTCTATCCACCGCATCCCATCAAAAATGCCATCACCAAGACTGCTTTCTGTTATTGGACAAAGTCCAGCAACGGCTTTTGTTTTGGCTAGAAGCGCAGTTTCAGATGGTACCATTTGCGTACAGTGAATTAAGCACCAACGCGCGTTTAACTCCATGTTATCAAGTGCCCACTTAACCGGTCGTGCACCCCAGCTGCTCATCACTTCATCAACCTCAGAATTCTGTTCAGCAAGATGCATATGGATAGGGCCATCTGGAAAATGTTCACCATAACTTCTTAGATCTTGCCTACTGACGGCTCGTAGTGAATGTGGGGCAACACCTAAATTTGTATCATCAGGTAAATTTCTTAATGTAGCTTGTGCGTCAGAATGCAGTTTCTGAAACTGTTCCAAATCATTTCCAAACCTATCTTGACCTAATCCCAGCCCACGGCCGTCGCAGCCACCAAATTGATAATGAACGGGCAATAAGCAAAGACCAATTCCAGTTTCGGATGCAGCAGCCGCTATTCGGGCGGATGTTTCAGCCAAATTGTCATAAGGTACGCCACTCGGCTGATGATGTAGATAGTGGAACTCCGCACTGGCAGCATATCCCGCCTCTAACATCTCAACTTGNACCAGGGCAGTAATGGCCTCAATATGATCNGGTGTNAGTCGATCAAGAAAACGAAACATCAATTGCCGCCATGTCCAAAACGTATCTTTTAGATTGTGACCCCGCCCCTCAGTTAATCCTGCCATAGCCCTTTGGAACCCNTGTGANTGTGCATTCACNGGCGCTGGCAGTAAGATACCAACCTGCTCCCCTTGGCATGGCACTTCTGACTTAACATTTTCGATACGGCCATTAGCCCCAATGGAAACAAGCACATTTTTTGCCCAGCCCTCTGGTAACAGTGCATTTTTTGTCCAAAGCNTCGTCATAACAACCTCACTTGACAGAATATTAAGTACATACTTATTATNATATACNACAATCATAATCAAGTGAGTCGACCTATGCTCCTGATCAATGCGACNATTGCTACATTAACTGAGCGTGANGGCCTNGGGCTAATTAGAGNCGGCNCAGTTTCGTTTAAAGGTGATACAATTGANTGGGTAGGCTTTTCNNACGATGTNCCAAANCATTACAAAGCCNCAACGGTCNATGACTTAGAAGGCCGGTTNCTGACCCCNGGACTAATTGACTGCCACAGCCATGTTGTTTTCGGTGGTTCTCGTGCTGTAGAATTTGAAAAAAGATTAAAAGGGGCAAGCTACGAGGAGATTGCNAAGGCTGGAGGCGGCATTGTGTCAACCGTTAAAGCAACTCGAGAGGCANCTGAAGGCNACNTGCTGAATGATGCCCTCACACGTATTGACGCCATGATTGATGANGGNGTGACATTGATTGAAATAAAATCAGGTTACGGGCTCGACCTTGAAACAGAACTTAAAATGCTGCGTGTAGCAAAGGNAATCAAAGCNAAACGCCCAATAAANGTACGCACGAGCTTTCTCGGGGCGCATGCTGTACCACCGGAATATAAGGGTCAAGCCGACGCCTATATTGATGAGATATGTATTCCAGCCCTACGAGAAGCAAATTCAGNNGGTTTAGTCGATGCTGTTGACGGTTTNTGCGAAGGCGTNGCTTTCGACGTAGAGCAAATTGATCGAATGTTTAAAGTAGCACAGGAATTGGGGAAACCAGTAAAACTTCATGCAGAGCAACTTTCAAACATTGGTGGAGCAAAACTNGCTGCTCNGTACAAAGCAATTTCAGCCGACCATCTTGAATATGCAAATGGCNCTGACGTTCGAGCCTTAGCTCAATCAGGAACCGTTGCAGTCATTCTCCCTGGGGCGTTCTATACTCTGCGTGAAAACCANCAACCACCAATTGATTTGTTTCGAAAATATAAAGTGCCTATGGCGCTCGCNACAGATTGCAATCCCGGATCTTCACCTTTGACNTCACCCCTTTTAGCTATGAACATGGGTTGCACCTTATTTCGTATGACGCCCGAAGAAGCTCTTGCGGGCATGACACGAAATGCGGCACAAGCTCTTGGACTACAGGATTGTGGCAAAATTGCAGTTGGCCAACGAGCAGACTTGGCCATTTGGGATGTGGAGCACCCAGCGGAACTATCGTACCGCATAGGTTTTAACCCACTTCACAAACGCGTTTTTGGAGGTCAGTTTTGACTGTTATTACTATGCTTGCCGGACAAGCCACTCTTTCACAATTAGAAAATATCTATTGGAAGGAAGCCTCCGCAGAGTTGGATCCTTCCTGCCGTCCAGCGGTCGATAGAGCGGCTAGCAGTGTAGCCTTCGCAGCAGCTGGTGATTTGCCTGTTTACGGCGTAAACACGGGCTTTGGTAAGCTTGCAAACCTTAAAATTCAGATCGAAGACACCACAAAACTACAACGTAATCTAATCTTGAGCCATTGCTGCGGTGTTGGTGACGCAATGCCACGTCAGATAGTACGTTTAATGATGTCGTTAAAACTTCTTAGTTTTGGACGCGGCGCGTCTGGCGTTCGTTGGGAGATAATTGAGCTGATACAAAATATGCTAAAAAAAGGCATTACACCAATTATTCCCGCTCAAGGATCAGTTGGCGCCTCTGGCGATTTAGCACCCCTTTCACACATGACTGCGGTAATGATTGGTGAAGGTGAAGCCGAATATAACGGCAAAATTTTACACGGTCCTGAAGCACTTACAAAAGCAGGCCTGATGCCAATTAACTTGGGACCAAAAGAGGGCTTAGCCTTCATCAATGGAACTCAATTTTCAACTGCCTATGCACTCGCTAACTTATTTGAGGTCTGGCGCTCAGCCAATAATGCTTTGTTGATATCCGCAATGTCCACTGACGCTATCATGGGTTCAACGGCACCATTACAACCAGAAATTCATTCTTTGCGGGGTCACCTTGGACAGATAGAAGCAGCAAAAACAATGCGTGCAATTTTATCTCAGTCCGAAATACGCGATAGCCACCGAGACAATGACACCCGGGTGCAAGACCCCTATTGCATTCGATGTCAACCACAAGTCACAGGTTCAGCCATGGATGTTTTGCGTCAGGCCGGGCAAACATTATTAATAGAAGCTAATGCCGCTACTGATAACCCACTTGTTTTAAGTGACTCAAACCAGATAGTTTCAGGAGGTAATTTCCACGCAGAACCCGTCGGCTTTGCGGCTGACATGATAGCATTAGCCCTTTCAGAAATTGGTGCAATTAGTCAGAGACGCATTGCATTAATGGTCGATCCAACATTAAGTTTTGATCTACCACCTTTTCTAACACCAGCACCTGGGTTGAACTCAGGATTCATGATTGCTGAGGTTACAAGCGCAGCACTTATGAGTGAAAACAAACACCTAGCCAATCCTTGTGTGACCGACAGCACACCCACTTCCGCCAACCAAGAAGATCATGTCTCGATGGCTGCTCACGGAGCGCGTCGTTTAAGTAGAATGGTAGAAAACTTAAATAATATTCTCGGAATAGAATTACTATGCTCAGCTCGTGGAATTGAATTCCGGGCACCAATGAAAACTAGTCCACTTTTGCAAAACACGATCAAATGCCTCAGAAAAGATATATCTAGCTTACAAGAGGACCGTCATATGGCACCAGACTTGAAAGCTGCTAAAGAAATTGTGGCCTCAGGTATTTTGTTGAACCCATTGCATACATTGCTTCCAAAGCTTGATTGCTGAACCTACCAGGAGACCCAACATGAATGACAAACGCAAGAATACTCGCGACATTTATCCACCTACTGGAACAGAATTGACGGCCAAAAGCTGGCAAACTGAAGCACCGCTTAGAATGCTGATGAATAACCTACACCCCGAAGTGGCTGAGAACCCTCATGAACTGGTAGTTTACGGTGGTATAGGCCGCGCGGCGAGAACTTGGGAAGATTTCGATAGTCTCGTTGCGAGCCTCAAAGATCTGGAAACAGATGAGACGTTGGTTGTACAGTCAGGAAAGCCTGTAGCTATTATTAAGACACATACTGATGCTCCTCGTGTACTCATCGCAAATTCAAATCTTGTTCCGCATTGGGCTACTTGGGATCATTTCAACGAGCTCGATAAAAAGGGCTTGGCAATGTATGGTCAAATGACTGCTGGATCATGGATCTATATTGGCTCTCAAGGTATTGTACAGGGGACTTATGAGACGTTTGTTGAAGCAGGTCGTCAGCATTACAACGGTGATCTTAAAGGTAAATGGATATTAACTGGCGGTCTGGGCGGAATGGGTGGCGCTCAACCGTTAGCGGCCGTAATGGCAGGAGCCTGCTGCCTCGCTGTAGAATGCAATACAGAAAGCATAGACTTCCGACTTCGCACGCGCTACGTCGACGAGCGTGCTGACACTTTAGACCAAGCGATGGAAATGATTGAGCGTTGGACAGAAGCGGGTGAAGCCAAATCCGTTGCTTTACTGGGTAATGCCGCTGACGTCTTTACGGAACTGCATCAACGCGGCGTACGCCCAGACCTAGTCACTGACCAAACCAGCGCCCATGACCCAATTAATGGATATCTACCACAGAATTGGAGCATAGCAGAGTGGAAAGCCAAGCGCGAAAGCAGTCCCAAAGAAGTCGAAAAGGCTGCCCGTGCAAGTATGAAAATCCATGTTGCTGCAATGGTAGGTTTTTGGAACGCGGGCGTGCCAACGCTGGATTATGGCAACAATATAAGACAAGTAGCGTTGGAAGAAGGACTGGAAAATGCCTTTGCCTTCCCCGGTTTTGTACCCGCATATATCCGCCCACTCTTTTGTCGAGGTATTGGGCCGTTCCGATGGGCTGCACTATCAGGTGACCCCGATGATATTTACAAAACAGACCAAAAGATGAAAGAACTTTTTCCCGAGAACAAACACCTTCACAACTGGCTCGACATGGCGCGGGATCGTATCGCTTTCCAGGGATTACCAGCACGAATATGCTGGATTGGCCTAGGAGATCGTCACCAAGCTGGTCTTGCCTTCAACGAGATGGTTGCAAGTGGTGAGTTAAAAGCACCAGTTGTAATTGGGCGCGATCACCTCGACAGTGGCTCTGTTGCTTCACCAAACAGAGAAACAGAATCCATGAAAGATGGTTCCGACGCCGTTTCTGATTGGCCACTTTTGAATGCGTTGGTCAATACGGCGTCAGGGGCCACTTGGGTCAGCATTCATCATGGTGGAGGCGTCGGCATGGGTTTCAGCCAACATGCTGGTGTAGTGATCTGTGCGGACGGGACCCCCGAAGCTGCCAAGCGTATCGAACGGGTTCTTTGGAACGACCCAGCCTCTGGAGTTTGGCGCCACGCGGATGCTGGGTACCAAGATGCAGTGGACTGCGCACGTAAAAATGGGCTACGATTACCGCGCATATTAGGCAACTAAACAATACGCCATATTTTGTTCATTTTAATTGTTAAGTTATAGGTACAATACTTATGATTTCTTATTGATACAGAACAAACCAAATACCACCAGTATCGCAGACAACACAAATGTATAATTCACCTGATCATTAAGAAGCATCCATCCAAAAAACATAGCAAAAATTGGGCTTAAAAACGAAAAACTTGCAACGTCAGAACCTGGATAAATCGATACAAGCCAAAGCCAGAAAAGAAAACCACCCGCGACTACAACTATGCTTTGGAATAATAGACCCCATAAGTGTAAAATCTGAAAATCGCGCACTAATTCGCCAAAAAATAAAGATGCTATGATTAAAATGGGTGCAGATACCATAACCATCCATAGTAACTGCATTTCTGGGGACACTTTTTTAAATTTTGTACCCTTTGCAAGGTAAATGATCAAAGCCCAAAGAATAGCAGACATTACAGCAAGGAGATCTCCGATCAACTGCCAGTTACGAATGGAAAATGTTTCATCATTGTTTGATATTGCAATCGATACGCCTGCAAACGCAGAAATCAAACCAATTGATTTTAAGAAGTTTACCTTTTCGTTTGGTAGCAAAAAATGCCCTAAAACAGTAATCCAGATTGGCATCGAGTAGTAGAGAATTGAATTACGGGCCACCGTGGTAAAATCAAGAGCAAGAAATAATAATAAAAACTCAAAAGCGAAAACGATCCCAGCAACAATAGAAATACCCATCGTATCTCGGTCAAATTCAATTTTTTTGTCTGTCAATTTGAAATATATAATCAGAAAAATAAAGGCGAGAAGGGATCTCAATCCNGCAAAAAAAACTGGGTTAAGCCCTGCATTCACAACTTTTATAACAACGTGNTTTAACCCTAGAAGAGCCGAAAGNCCGACCAANGCTANTACCCCAAATAGGTCAATTTTTTCTTTNTTTTCCAATTACTTACTCATATATTTAGGGGGTTTCANTTTAAANATAAANANTTTCTTTNAACTATNTCNNGNAANGNTNCNAAATTGATTGAAAAAAATTTNGTTATTGGTNTTCTATNTTATTTATATTTTTTGATNNANCCTNNCACACCATAAAATGGCTCTACTCACTAGAATTTAGATAGCCAAATTTTTACTTTNATATTCAATATCCATTCNTTTTAGNCCNCTTAGGTTTTAGACGGNTTTNCAAACNCTTTTNTGCTTCATCACTTCCATCATGAAAGGTACCAAACCATCGATCAAGCGGNAAGATACCGTCTGCATAATTACACTCAAAATATTTGTGATGAAGNTAATGGGCATGAGCCTCNGAGTCGAAAGTCTTATCTTCTGCTATTTTTATTCTTTCGAAGCCTGAATGTCCTGGNGCAGGACTCAAACCNGCATGAACAAGGGCNACAATTACAAAAGCTGGATGAAACGGAAATATTATGTANAGGAGAGCACAAGAAAAATAAAACAAATGCTCAATTGGATGCATAGCCAGACCNGACCAAGGTCCTGGNTTAACGTTTTTATGGTGGATNCGGTGCGCNATAGAATAAAAAGGTTCAAAGTGNATTAATCGATGAATTAGATAGAAGTGCAAATCTCTCCATAAGTGCACCAATAAAANCATCACAACAAAATAAATTAGGTTTTGTTGCNCATTGATTACTGAAATANATTCATTTGCCGCCAACCATAAAATGCNGATTTCAAAGCCTGACCAAATTGTAACACCACTCGCAAANGTCAGAAAAATATTGTCAAGATTTTGGTTATNNAACAAAAATAATTTAGANCTTTCAGATGGCCATTTTGGGTGGAACTTAAACTCCNATCTCTGAGCACGCNTTATATAGAGACGGTAATGGAACCCACCAAAATACAATAAGACTAACCCNGAATTTCGTAACAGAACAATCAGGATTGTTTGGATTTCAAGCTGTGCGTAAGCCTCCAAAGGTGGGGATATAAAAAACCATGATATAAGCCCAACTAGAACATAAAATATATTCCAAGGAAGAAAATATCCAGGAACAGAAAATATCCATTTTAACGCTTTGATTGGCTGAGCTGGCCAGATAAAAACTGGGGGGTATCCTACTTTTTTATTAGGACGATAATGACCTCGTCTGTCCCGATTGCCATACCCAAGCTCACCTCCTAATTCTTCTCCTCCTTTTTGCTGCATTTTATCAACCCTATTCTTGTAGTGAAAGTTTTNNACAGCGTGCAATAAGCGCNACCCTACTAGACTTAGACAACCAAAATTCGCTATTNCTANGTTTATNAAGTNGCCTCATCATAGCCGCTAACAAGATAATTAGAAATCTAATAATCCACTTTTGACACTCAACTTCTTTCCACAATTTATCGTGGCAATCTAATAGGATACAAGCTACTTTTATGACACCTTTTCCAATCTCCGAAAATACTCCAATTACATATGCTGGGGCACAACCAAAAGAAACTGATGTCATTGTAATTGGAGGTGGCGTAATTGGAGTTTGTACAGCATTTTTTTTAGCACAAGACGATAAAAGAGTTGTTCTATTGGAAAAGGGTCGAATTGCTGGTGAACAATCAAGTCGAAATTGGGGATGGATTCGCCAACAAGGCCGGGATCCTGACGAGATACCAATCATGGCAGAGGCTAAACAAATTTGGCAAGATTTTGCCTCAAAGACTAATTTGGACATAGGACTAAGAATAGCAGGCGTAACTTATCTAGCACAAAATGATGCTGAGATAACAAGCTTTCAAGAGTGGATGCGGCATGCAAAAAACCACAACCTGGACAGTAAAATGCTAAGTTCTTCGGCTGTTTCTGATCTTATACCAGATATGAATGCAAAATATGTGGGAGGTATTCATACGGCCAGTGACATGCGAGCAGAGCCATGGTTAGCAGTGCCTGCACTTGCAGAAATTGCCACGCGTGCAGGAGCAACTTTGATTGAAAACTGCGCAGCACGTGCTTTAGATATCTCTGCTGGGCGAGTTAGCGGTGTCATAACCGAAGTGGGTTTAATAAAGTCACCTGAAGTGATTTTGGCCGGTGGAGCATGGTCCTCATTATTTTTACAAAATATGGGTATCCATCTGCCACAATTGAGCGTTCGGGCAACTGTTTCTGCAACAGTACCTCTACCTATAGTTCAAATGGGTAGTGTTGCAGACAAAAATATTGCTTTTCGCCGTAGAATAGATGGTGGTTATTCTATCGCCTCGGGTAGGCTTAATAAACTTTTTGTTGGGCCTGATGCTTTTCGTGCCTTCCCCAAATTCCTAACTCAATTGAAGGCAGATCCCTTTGGGGTAAGCCTTAGTCCAGCTGCACCAAAGGGATTTCCTGATGCATGGACCACTCCACGCGCTTGGGCTTCAGACGAGAGCAGCCCTTTTGAAAAAATGCGGATACTTAACCCGAAACCTGATTTCAATAAAATTAAAAAAATATGTAATCGATTTGAATCTTTGTTTCCTCATCTTGGTCCAATAAAATTGAAATCTTCCTGGGCTGGAATGATTGATACAATGCCAGATGTTGTTCCAATAATGGATCGAGCAGCCGAAGTTCCAGGTTTGACTGTCGGCACAGGATTTAGTGGTCATGGGTTTGGCATTGGCCCAGCCGCTGGACGAATACTCGCGTCACTTTCAACAGGTCGCGAACCAGGCCACGACTTAACGCGGTTTCGTCTCAACCGTTTTTCCGACGGTAGCAAAATAAAATTAGGTCCAGCTATCTAATATTAACCTTCTGCGACGAGGCGCTTTGTTGCTTGGGCAAGTCGTCGAATTGCTTCAACCAATTTATCTTCGCTGTTGAGCGTAAAGTTCAAACGAATTGCCGAGCGGTGCTCACCGAGTGCGTCAAACACGCTGCTTGGCGAAATACAGACCTTTTCTTCCATCGCAAGCCTCAACAATCGATCCGTATCCAAGCACTTATTTCGCGCCTTGGCCCACACAAACATGCCACCCTCGGGTGTTTTCCAATCAAACCAATCTGCTAAATATTCTTTCATTGCCGCACAAAGTACATCTCTGCGTTTGCGATATAGATCAATAACTTGAGGTTGAAGTTTCTCTATAAGACCAGATTTTAACGCCTCCAGGGTAATCAGCTGCGTAATGCCACTGGTACACATATCAGATCCCTGTTTAGCTAGGGTCAAAGATGTTATCATTTCTTTAGATGCAACAACCCACCCCAGTCGTAGGCCAGGAGCAAGCTGCTTTGAGACNGTNCCCAAATAAAGGCAGGTGCCNGCATAAGNCCCATTTTGCGATTCTTCNGCTAAAATTTCAATTACAGATGGNGGCAACGGGCTATCGTAATTTAAGGTATTATAAGGGTCGTCTTCAAGCAGCCATGTACCTGTTTNTAATGTNCCANTTGCNAGNTCTTGGCGGCGAGAACCATTCACGAGTTGACCNGTGGGGTTAGAGAAATTTGGAACAACATAAGCAAACTTAGCACCCTGCATTTCTGTTACAGCGTCAAAGTCAACCGCGTGAACATCCATATTCCGATANCGGGGCTGTCGGGGACGCCAAGCATCTANTGCACCCAAGTATGTTGGGAATTGACCCGCTACNAGNTCNCCAGGATCAAGCANAACCTTACCNATTAGATCAAGCCCTTGCATTCCACTNGTAGTAACAAGAACATTATCTGANGTCAGCTTGAGAGAACCTCTGCTGTAGCGCGCAGCAATACAATCCCTTAAAGCAGGCAAACCCTCNATGGGNCCATAACCCATTGTTTGGTTTGGATGNTCGCGGATCATACGAGCTGANATCTCTGAAACCTCCTGAGCCAAAAAAGTCGAGGGATCAGGAAGACCACCNGCAATATTTATAAGACCAGGGATTTGATTAGCTGCCAGAAAAAGCCGAGTGACTTCATTTGTTTCCAACATCCAATTAGCCAAAGGCGCGGCAGGTACCCCGTCAGGTTGCTTTTTTTGTTGGGGCATTTATGTCGATCCAGAGCATAGGTTTGTACGAGTTGAGAAAAACGTGCCAGACCAAACTAAGAAGGTCAACGTCACAAAAAAAGCGGGTAAAGCCATTTGAACCAATCTCAAGGTTGGCAGTAACGCTGCTACATCAACGCCGTGCAACTAAATGACGATCTTTAGTAAATTTTAGAAACTATAATTAAGACCTATGACGGTATACAAATAGTTTTTGCCCTCAACGATTGGGCTATCTACCACATTGCTGGGCAGAAAACTTGAGTTGATATTGGCAAACAAGCTTGTCTTTTCAGTAAGTGAATAAAATGTGCTTACGGATAAATAGGGCAACGTAGAATTTCCAGGCGCATATTGTACCCGTTGTGCTGTGGCTTCAGAAGCATTCACCCCATAAAGGTAATT
>NZVF01000004.1 GCA_002698165.1 Planktomarina sp.
TTAATTGATTAATTTTTGTTCTAGGCAAGCAAAGGTTAATCAAATTTTTGAACTGCAGACGATTTGTTTCTACACTGAAAGTTGAGTAATCTGCTTTGCTAAATTTGAAATTTCTTAAAGTGAAAAGCATTCCAGTGTTGTTTTGGAGTGCGCGTAAGAACCTAACCTTAAAGCCTCCGCCGCTCTCTTTTTTATTTTTAATAATCGGATTGGCAATTTTTGGATTGGGTGAGGCATTGCTTATTGCCGCTGGCTATGGAGTAAGCCCCTGGACCGTGTTTGCCCAAGGGTTAACAACAATTACGGGATGGAGCATTGGATTTGCGACTTTTGTAACGAGTATTTCAGTGCTTCTGTTTTGGATACCTTTGAGACAGATACCAGGAATTGGCACAGTTTCCAACGCAATAGTTGTTGCTTTGGTGCTGGATCTAATTTTACCTTATTTGCCGCGGTTTGAACACACTGGTTTACAGATCGCCCAAGTCGTTTTGGGTGTTTTCACTACTGGATTCGGGGGTGCAATTTACCTAATTGCCAACCTTGGTCCTGGACCCCGCGATGGATTGATGACGGGTTTACAATCTTTAACTAACTTTCCTATTGCAAGTGTTCGGGTTGGCTTAGAGGTTTCAGTAGTATTTGTTGGCTGGTTGCTTGGAGGAACGGTAGGTTTAGGCACGGTTTTATTTGCTCTAGGTATTGGACCATCTGTTTCCACAAGCCTTTTTGCTTTAAGCTTCTTCTTTCAAAAACTGGGGACAGAATAAAATAAATAAATTAAATATTTTAAGTAAAATTAGTTAAAAATTTTGATGAGAGTGGAGGTTTCTGTTGCCAGGCACCTCCGAGCCCCGCCTGCCGCTGCTAGGCAACAGGACTTAAGTTTTCAATGTTTCGAACTGCTTAAGCAGCTAGAGCCATTGGAGCTTTGTTGTCATTTGCAACTAGCTTAAATGAACCGATAACGGTGGTATCTCACCGAGCCAAAGCTTACCCCTTTAGACGTCCGTCGATCCTGTTTCAGCCCCATTTGCCCTCAAATGAAGGGGATATGGTGGAGCTGCCGGGTACCGCCCCCGGGTCCGATCCGTTTATTACGAGCGCGTTTATGACCATAGTCCCGAAGGACAACTAGGTTATGACATTGTTGAGAAGAAAATGAAAGAGTGAGTTAACCTACCATATTCGTTTTGATTAGAAGCATTAACCAAAGAATGGTAGATTGGGGTGTCCAATTTTTGCAAGAATTACCTCTGGNCNTTNTANAGAAATATGTCTAGCAAGGGATCAGTTTNNGTNAGGAGAAAACAGTGTTTAATGCTTTGGTNNTTGAAAAAACAGATAATGGAACTGAAGCTTTAGTCCGNAAAGTATCNTATNATGATTTACCCAATGGAGANGTTACTGTTGATATTGATTANTCAACACTGAATTACAAAGACGGGCTCTGCATTGGACCAGGGGGAGGTCTAGTCCGTAATTATCCGCACGTACCCGGAATTGACTTAGCAGGAATTGTTGAGACTTCTGACGATGCNAGATACGAAGTTGGTGATGAAGTTGTNCTAACGGGCTGGCGTGTTGGCGAAAATCGTTGGGGAGGATATGCACAAAAAGCCCGNGTTAAGNGCGACCATCTNGTTCCACTACCTNAAGGTTTAAGTACAAAGCAAGCAATGGCGGTAGGAACAGCTGGTCTTACAGCGATGTTAGCAATTATGGCNCTTGAGCANCAAGGTTTGACCAACGGTTCTGGTCCAGTTTTGGTAACGGGGGCNGCAGGTGGTGTTGGCTCCGTAGCTGTCGCAATATTGGCNAATTTAGGATACAATGTTGCGGCTGTAACGGGTCGTCCTGCGGTGGGTCAGTANTTAAAATCACTTGGTGCTAAACAAATAGTTGCACGTGACGACATAAATGAAACAATTAAAAAGCCTTTAGAGGCGGAGACCTGGGCTGGGTGTGTGGATGCCGTGGGTGGTGACATGCTGGCAAGGGTTTTGGGCCAAATGTCATATGGGGGGTCTATTGCCTCAGTAGGCCTGGCTGGTGGTTCTGCTCTCAATGCATCTGTAATACCGTTTCTTTTGAGGGGAGTTAATCTTTTGGGGATTGATAGCGTAGTGCAACCGTTGGACAATAGAAAACGTGCTTGGGAGCGCATTGCGCAAGATTTGCCGCTTAAAAAGCTCGAATCCATGGTTACTTTGGCAACCCTTTCTGACCTCCCTGACCTNGGTAAGGAAATTCTNAAAGGACGTATTAAAGGGCGGGTAGTTATCGATGTAAACGTGTGATGCTANGTGCTGGGNNCAATTACAGTACTTGAGNGATGTNAAAATGNGAAAATGTTAACCGTCCATAGTTAATTCAACGTAACATACNAATAATGTNACTTCTCCNCAAAGATNTATGTCAAAGACTTATGATAAGGAAATAAATTATGAAGCTCGATCTNGCATTTGTTCGTGGTCAATTCCCAGCCTTTCAGGTGCCATCGTTAAAAGGACAATATTTCTTTGAAAATGCAGGTGGTTCATATACTTGTGCACAAGTGCAAGAACGTTTGGCTCGTTTCTACCGCGAAAGAAAAGTTCAACCTTATGCGCCATTTGAAGCGTCACGCCTTGGTGGAGAGGAAATGGATGANGCACGCAGTCGATTAGCGGCTATGCTAGGCGTCGACGACGACGAACTAAGTTTTGGCCCCTCTACTACTCAAAACACATATGTTTTNTCTCAGGCGGTTGCGCAATGGATAACTCCTCAACAATCTATAATTGTAACAAATCAGGACCATGAAGCTAACTCAGGNCCATGGCGTCGGTTGGCTGATCTAGGTGTTACTATTAAGGAATGGCGGATTAACTCGGACACTGGACTCTTAGATCCAGACGACTTGAAGTTGTTACTGGATGAAAACGTTAAGATGGTATGTTTTCCGCATTGTTCAAACGTTGTGGCTGCCATTAACCCGGTNGAAAAAATNACTTCTATGGTGCGTGCTGCNGGTGCTTNCAGTTGTGTCGATGGGGTAAGCTATGCCCCACACGGGTTCCCGGATGTTAATAAGCTTGGAGCTGACATNTATTTGTTCTCTTCCTATAAAACTTATGGCCCACACCAAGGAATTATGGTGATCCGTCGTAAACTAGGGATGAGCTTACCTAATCAAGGCCATCATTTTAATTNAGGAAGCCTCTACAAACGCTTCACTCCTGCTGGACCTGATCATGCGCAGATAGCGGCCTGTGCGGGGATTGCAGACTACATGGATGCAGTTTACGAGCATCATTTTTCTACCACTGCGTCACCGAGTGAACGTCGTCAAAAGGTGCATGATTTATTTCGGACCCATGAAATAGAATTGACTCAGCCTATNCTAGACTACTTAGGAGATAAAAATTCAGTGGATCTTATTGGGCCAACTTCTGCGGAGGCAAGGGCTCCAACTATAGCAGTAAAGTTGCAGGCNCCAGGCTATGAAGTTGCCAAGAAACTAGCTTCTTACGGAGTGATGGCAGGCGGTGGTGACTTTTATGCAGCCCGGCCTCTGGAAGCTATGAATGTTGTGCCAGAGCATGGCGTACTTCGAATGTCATTTGTGCATTATACCAGTCGTGAAGATGTTGACCGTTTGTTAGATGGGCTAGATCAAGTCATCTAAAAGATAATTTAACCATCAATAGGGTTAAAAGGGGAGGTCATGGCACCAACAATTTTGTGGTTTCGGAGGGATTTGCGGTTGCAGGATAATGCAGCTCTAACGGCGGCCGTGTCAAATGGGGGCCCTATCATTCCAGTTTTTATCTGTGATGAGCAAGTGGAGGCATTAGGTGCTGCGCCAAAATGGCGTTTGAATGCAGGTGTCGCAGAATTACAAAACACGCTTCGAGGTAAAAACAGCAGGTTGACTTTACGACGTGGGTCAGCGTTGAAAGTTTTAAATAAACTGGTAACCGAAACTGGTGCTCGGGCTGTTTATTGGCAAAGAGCCTATGATCCGATAAGTCAGGCTCGAGATACGGTTATAAAATCAGAACTGATTGCTTTAGGAATTGATGTAAAAAGCTTTAAAGGTCATTTGCTATTTGAGCCTTGGACAGTTCAGACAAAAGTGGGAGGATTCTTTAAAGTCTACACTCCTTTATGGAACTCAGTTCGCAATAGGGATGTTTCAGAACCACTGCCTGAACCGGGTAAAATCCCAGGACCAAACGAATTTCCAGCTTCAGAAAATCTTGGGGATTGGCAGCTAGGCAGCCAAATGTCTCGAGGAGAGCAAAATGTTAGACAGTATGCACGTGTAGGATCTGAGTGCGCTCAGGCAAGGCTGCATCAGTTTACTGAGGGTGCTTTGAAACACTATAACACAAACCGTGATATACCNGGTAACGATGGNACTTCNAAACTAGCAGAAAATTTAGCATTGGGNGAAATCACTCCAGCTCAGTGTTGGCATGCGGCTCGATTAGAATTGGATCGAGGTAATAAAGGTGCCGAGATATTTTTAAAAGAGTTNGTTTGGCGCGAGTTTGCCTACCATTTACTGCATCATACACCAGAAATATTGGATCAGAATTGGAAGCCTGCATGGAATGCTTTTCCCTGGAGTGAAGATAATAAAAGTTCCAAATTTATGGCCTGGAAAAGTGGNAGAACTGGGTTGGAATTTGTAGATGCGGCGATGCGTGAGNTGTATGTCACTGGGACTATGCATAACCGTGGTCGTATGATTGTTGCTTCCTATCTTACCAAACATCTGATGACACATTGGCGTTTAGGACAAGCNTGGTTCGAGCAATGCTTGATAGATTGGGATCCTGCTAGTAATGCAATGGGTTGGCAATGGGCAGCGGGTAGCGGACCTGATGCGACACCTTACTTTCGAGTCTTCAATCCTGAAACTCAAGTAGAAAAATTTGACCCAGACAGAAGATATCGTTCAGCTTGGATTGCTGAGGGTCAACAAAAACCCCCACGCAGCGCCATGCAGTTTTTTGATGCCGTACCCGCTAATTGGGGCCTATCTCCCACAAATAATTATCCTAAACCAATCGTTTCTGCTAAAGAAGGTCGTGAAATTGCACTATCATTTTACAAAAATCGTAACTTCTAACCGTGGCAGGCTTGCGCTTTAAATCTTCTTGAGTAACTCTATAGATCCAAGACTATATCTTTTGGGGGTGGCTATGATACTGACAACGACTGATGGTCAAAGAGACCTACCGCGTTATTTTGCAACAGCTTTTAGTATCGCAAAAAAAGGGCGGAATGGTAGAATTGATTTTGTGATGGACGACGGTCGAATTTTTAGAGCTGATAGCAAAGGCGCTGGTCCGGTTTGCGAGATCCACATGCATGACCCTGGAATTTTTGAGCGTCTGCTGCGAGAGGGCCAATTAGGCTTTTGCGATGCTTACTTAGATGGTCAATGGAGCACTCCAGATCTACAGTCTTTTATGGATTACATTCACGCTGATAACGATGAAGTATTCGATAGCTTTCCTGGACAAAAATTGGTCCAACTTTATGAGCGTTTTCGGTTTTGGCTACGTCGCAATTCCAAGGGTCAAGCAAAAAAAAATATAAGCTACCATTATGATCTTGGAAATGACTTCTACAGTTTATGGCTTGATAAAACGATGACCTATTCGTCGGCAATTTTTGATACTGGCCAGGAAAGTTTGGAAAATGCCCAGATTGCGAAATATGCTAGTATGGTAAAACAAATGGGAGTGTCGAAAGGGGACCACGTTCTTGAGATTGGCTGTGGTTGGGGCGGTTTCGCGGAGTATGCTGCAAAGGAACATGGCCTCAAAGTGACTTGTTTAACAATAAGTAAAGAGCAATTGAAATATGCCCAGGATAGAATTAATGCTGCTGGCCTACAGGAGTTGGTTTCCTTCAAATTACAAGATTATCGAGACGAGACGGGTATGTATGATGGTATTGCCAGTATTGAGATGTTTGAGGCCGTTGGTGAAAAATATTGGCCGTCATANTTTGCAACAGTTCGCGATAGATTAAAGCCTGGGGCGAATGCTACCCTTCAAATTATTACAGTTCAGCATGCTCGATACGAGCTTTATCGTAAAAGCATAGACTTTATTCAAAAATATATTTTCCCCGGTGGGATGTTGCCATCGCCGATAGTTTTGCGTGAACANGTTGAGAAAGCTGGCTTAAATTTTGTAAAGTCAATTGAATTTGGAGAAAGTTATAGCCAAACTTTGCGGCGCTGGCATGANACCTTCAATCAGAAATGGGACCAAGTTGTTGCTATGGGTTTTGACGATCGGTTTAANCGAATGTGGAATTTTTATCTAACCTCATGCGCCGCTACATTTCATTACAAGAACTGTGATGTAACCCAAATTACCATTTCTAAACCCAGTTCTTAGTAAAATGGCAAATGTGTTCCTGTTTGGGACTTTATGTTGGCCATTGTTATTAAACCGAGTAGCCGGAAAAACATGTCCTCAGGCTCAGGCTGCAGTTCTTGAAGGGTTTAAAGCAGCATGGATGATTGAGTAAATGCACTGCTGCCGGCAACAGGAATAATTCATGAACGGTAATGAGTGGTTTGACTCAGCCCTGTGGGAGCGCCTGAGCGCGTCAACAGCAGAAGGGTCTACGTTACCCAATGCCGCTTACGTGGATCCCGACTTCTTCGAGGCCGAAAGAGACTGCGTATTCAAAAACAGTTGGGTCTTCGCTGAGTTTGCACATCTTCTGCCCAAACCCGGATCCGTCCGGCCAGTGGAAGTTGCCGGCCAGTCGCTACTGCTCGCCAAAGATACCGACGGCATCATCCGGGCATTCCATAATGTCTGTATTCATCGAGGTGCAGCACTCGTCGAAGAACCCAAATCCGGCTGCCGCAACATTGTCTGCCCGAATCATTCGTGGAGCTACAGCCTCAGGGGTAAGCTCCTCGCCCGACCCCATTTTTTCGGGGGGGACCAGCACGATACGCAACCCGCGGACTGTGCCACCACAAATCTCAAAGAGGTAGCATGTCATACGTGGCATGACTGGATATTCGTCAACCTCTCCGGCAACGCCGGCCCTTTCTCATTGCACATCGCTCCTGTACTTGAAAAGATTGGCGATTACGATCTGGATTCCCTCGGGCCTGGCGGCAGGTTGAGTTTTGATATCGGAGCCAACTGGAAACTCGCGGTGGAGAATTTCATTGAGCCGTATCATGTGTTCTCCTGTCATCCCTGGCTGCATTCGTTTGTGTCGATGGCGGAACGGGATGCCCCCACCTTTGAAGATCATATTCTGTCGTGCGGCTATTCATTTAAGAACACCGATCCCGCCCGCGGTGAAGGTCTTCCTTATTTCCCAGACCTACCAGAGCACAAGAAAAACCGCGGTGACTGGTTTGTCCTCTTTCCGAATTTCGCGTTTGAGATTTTCCCTGACCAACTGGTGACCTTGGTCACGACGCCGATCAGCGCGACATGCAGCAGGGAAACGATCAGTCTCTACTTTGTTGGTGATGGAGCGAGCGGTAAGCAGTATCAGGGTGCCCGTGAGGCAGTCGTCAAGAACTGGCACGCCCTTAACCTTGAAGACATTGGAATTCTGGAAAGAATGCAAAGAGGCCGCTTGTCCGACGGCTTTAACGGCGGCGTACTGTCTCCCTACTGGGATCCTGTGCAGCAGCATTTCGCCCGTCTGATTTATCAGGCAATGGTCCTAAAGGATCAATAAACTCCATCCTGTTTTGAGGAAGTCAACCGTCAGACCAAATCTGGTATTCGACTCGTGCGCCTGAGCAAGATTGAACTCTGGGATCTCAAGATTCCATTCCGGGATGGGCCCTACAAGATGTCCCACGTGGTCCAGGAAACCACTTTCGGCCAGGTCTTGTGCCTGCATACCGACGATGGCGTTTGCGGTCTTGGAGAGATCGTGCCTGCCCCGGCGCTTGAGCCAAAAGAGCGTCTTGCACGCTATTTGGAGACGGCCACTCTGCTCAAAGAACTCGTCGGGCAGTCTGACACAACACTGCGCGGTCTCATCGACCAACTTCAGGAAAAAGATGCTTCCTGGAACGGAATCACCTTTGGCCTGGAGACAGCCTATTACGATCTTCTGGCGCGACAAGCCGGTGTTGGCTTTGCGGACGTACTCGGTGGTGCACTTAATACGAGCATCGAGGACTATTTTTCAATCTCCGAGGAGCAATCCGATCGCGTCTGCCAAAGAATTTCGATAGCCGGAGCGCAACGAAAGGTCATCCAGCTCAAGGTTGGGGTATACAGCCTGGCGCATGAACTCGGCCTCATCCGAACGGCGCTCGATCTCCTGCACGAATCCCAGACCCTTTTGGTTGATGCCAACGGTGGATGGTCGCCCGCCCAGGCGAGCGAAGCGATTGGTGAAATTAAGGATCCCCGGCTGATTTGGGAAGAGCCCTGTGCGTCGTACGAAGAGAATCGGAATCTCCTCGAGACTTTCGATACACAGATACTCTTAGACGGTGAGACCAGCAGGGATTTTGATGCCGCAAAACGTGCTGTTCGCGATGGCACGGCCTTTGGCATATGTGTCAAGCCTGCATTGGTCGGCGGACTCAGCACCGCCCGGCAGATTCGGGATCTTTGTGCAGAAGCTGGCATCAAGATGCGGATTGACGGACCCTGGTGCGGCGACATCGCTAGTGCTGCTATCGTGAATCTCGCAATGGGCGCACCGCCCGATCTGCTGATCGCGGGATGCGATCTGCGCGAGCCCTTAACCCGTAATCCCGACCTTAAGGGACTGACCCATACGACCCCCACCCGAATCTCACCTACCTTTCCTAGCGGCTTTGCGGTCGACGGGGTTCGTGACCAGCTGGGTCCTGCTGAAATGGTCTGGACCTGAGTCCACGCCATCAGATAACTGGGTTAAAGATGTTGCGGTAAGAAAAAAGCTCGGATACCCTGCGACACATTCGGAAATATCCGGTCCAGCGCCACCTCAATTATTCGATGCCAGCTTCTGATCTTGACCTTGGCTTTACCATCGACGGTTGGCAACCGCCGCCTTTGCCCACTAAAGAATCTATGGAAGGCAGCTATTGTCGACTCGCGCTCCTTGACCCAACGGCGCATGCAGCAGGTCTTTTTGACGCGTTTGCGAAGGATGCTGACGGCATCGACTGGAGTTACCTGCCCTATGGACCGTTTGATTCTCTGCCGGCATTGAAGGCTTGGCTGGAAAAGGTCGCCGGATTAAGTGACCCACTGTTTTACACGGTGATCGACCAACAAGGCAAAGCGATAGGTGTAGCGAGTTATCTGCGTATCATGCCCGCCAGTGGTTCCATCGAAGTCGGGCACATTCATTTCTCTCCCGAATTGCAAAAATCACCCGCTGCCACTGAAGCCATGTTCATGATGATGAGACACGCCTTTAAGCTTGGCTACCGCCGCTACGAGTGGAAGTGTGATTCCCTCAACCAGCGGTCACGG
>NZVF01000001.1 GCA_002698165.1 Planktomarina sp.
TGCTTTAACGATAAACCCATTGGCACTGGCATGCAGTGTGCTGCTGGAGTCGCCGCGAATTCAGCATACCCACCCCCAGGGAGTAAAGCACACACTTCATCACCGATCTGCCAATTCGAGACACCTGCGCCAATCTCTGAAATTGTACCAGCACACTCTAGACCGGGTAAGTCACTTGCCCCTTTTGGCGGATTATAAAAACCAGCACGTTGCAGAATATCAGGGCGGTTGATCCCTGCGTATGCAATTTTAATTACAACTTCACCATACCGCGGTTCCGGTATTTGGCGCTGTGCAATCTGTAAGACATCAGGGCCACCAACATTTGATATTTCCACTACAGTCATAGTAGCCATTTCACCAATCCTCAAAAATCAAAATAATTTACTTTTATGGTCCACGGCCAGGAAGATCGTCAGCATAATCAGGTTTTTCAATTTTACGCAAAAACCATAAAGGGCCTGCAAAAGCCACACTCAGTATTTCATTTGTCCTGATGTGACCTTTAACTTTTTCAATTTGCATAATATTCTCAATACGACGATCAAGGAATTCCCATGTATCTTGATGCTCTGAGCTATCATCTCCTAGCCAAAACAACACGGTTGACGCATAAACAGCACCTAAGGTGGCCCGTTTTGTATACCAATTAATATCTGATGATGTATCACCTAATGCAGTCCATATATGATCGGCAGTTTCCCATATCAGTTTAGCGCCATCAGCTGCAAAGTTAGGCAAAACAAACAGAGAGCTGCCTCGTCTAACAACCTCTTTGTCGTTAATTGCTTCAAGCCTCAGGCGCACAGCTAAAATCACTTTAGATCGAATATTCATAGTGTCTGTATCGGTCTCAGAATACTTGCGTACCATTGCTGAATCACCACAACGGTGGAAAGCAACAGCTAAGTCTACCGCACCTCGCGGAGCAAGGACCTCAGCTAAGCCTGGATCCATTTGCAGATCGGAAACAGCCTGATCAAAGCTAGCTTGTGACCAACCATCAAAGGTTACATGCGGCAAGATAGCAGCTAAGAGATCAGATTTATGCGAATTCAAAGTCATTCACCCCACTCAGTATTTCTCACTAAACAGCTTCTAAACTATTCTCATCTTAAAATTTACCCTAAAAAATTTTGTAAAACCAGCAATTCATAAAACTTCAACACTTTTTCTTATGCTTAAGAGTTACCAGTTTTAAATAAATGGCGACTTGTTTAGTTTTCACCTCTTGTCGTAGTAGAATACCCCATACACCAATAAAAGTATTACCTCTCTTTAGCCTGCTTAACCTATGGCTCTGCGCCAAGAAACTATATTGGTAATGCTGTTGTTTTAAACACTGTGCGCAATGCAAAACTTGATTGCATTTGCGCCACTCCAGGAAGTGTTGCTAAAAACCTACGGTGAATTCTTGCAAAATCTTCAGTATCTTTGGCTACTACTTTTAAGAGGTAATCCGCACTACCGGCCATCAAGTGACATTCCAAGACGTCTGGAATTAAAGCTACGGCTTTTTCAAAAGCGGCCAGAACTTCATCAGTTTGACCACTCAGCGTAATTTCAACAAATACAGTAGTACGGCGATCCACCTTACGGGGATCTACCAGGGCGACATAATCTCTAATATAACCTTGGGTTTCTAAACGCCCAACTCGACGATGACACGCTGACGCCGACATATTTACCTGTTCTGCTAAGTCAGAATTTGAAATACGACCCTTCGTTTGTAAAACAGATAATAACCGGCGATCAGTTGCATCTAAACTCATTAATTCGCTCTTTTATTTTATCATTTAACAAAAAGTTAGAATATTCTTCACAAGTAATTTATGATTAAGTCAACAAATTTTATTTCCAAAAAAAATTCAAGATCAAATAACCTACTGGGTCAAAGCTTTCAAAATACCTGCACTTTATCTACATCAACCAAACAAAAACCAAACGATTAGTCTCTAATCTATATGCTGATATGTGTTCAAAACTATGGTTAAATAATCTAACTTCTTAAAACACCGCCCGTTGCCTTAATTACTTTTTCTACCACTTTCATGGCAACAGCTTCAATTTCAGAATCCTTCAAAGTAGCTTCCGTGGGCTGCAGACGTACAGTAAGAGCTAAGGACTTTCGGCCTTNTCCTAATACATCACTANAAAATTCATCAAAAACTCTAACGTCTTCAATTAAAAACTTATCTGCAGCCTTAGCTGCATTTACCAATGTTATCGCCTCAACAGATTGATCTACAACAAATGCAAAATCACGCTCTACNGCTTGAAATGATTTAAGGTGAAGTGCTGAGCGAGTGGCAGACTTAACTTTGGNGGTTGGGATATTCTTAGTATGAACAACAAAAGCAACAACGGGGCCCTTTACATTTAGGGCCNCCAAAACCTTGGGATGAATTTCCCCAAATACAGCTAAAGATGTCTTTCCAAGCGCCATCCTTGCAGATCGGCCTGAATGCCACCAATCCGACAAACCACGTTGAAACTGCACTTTATTTGGTGAACCCAAAGCATTTAATACCATTTCGACATCTGCTTTTGCGTCAAATATATCAACGGCCCTTCTCGTATTGTNAACNTCTTTTGGACCAGTGCTGCCAATTAAAACACCGCNAGCCTGTGTCTCCTGATCGTCTGGCTCACCACCATGCCAAACTGCTCCAACTTCGAACAATGCCATATCTAATATTCCACGAGCTTGATTGCGCGCAGCCGCCTGCAGTAATCCCGGCAATAAGGATGGCCTCATNTGGCTCATTTCAGAACTAATTGGATTGGNTAACATGGTCGNGTCAGNGCCACCTCCAAATAGNTTAGCAGACTCAGTATCAATAAAACTATAGGTAACGCANTCATTATAGCCTAAAGCCGCGATTGTACGCCGAGCAATGCGTTCCCTATTTTGCTGCAAAGTCAAAACTGGCTTTAGAACACCAAGGTGAGATCGGGCGAAGGGCTTTCCAACGAGCTTTGTTAATGACGCAACTCGTGCAACTTCTTCAACCAAATCTGCTTCACCCATTATATCCGGACGCCAGCTTGGCACATATGCGACNTCAGCATCCAGCCTAAACCCAAGGGCGTTCAGAGTAGCACGCTGCATATCTTCAGAAATGTCCATACCTACTAAAGATTTGACCCGAGCGGGATCTAGATGGTACGCTCGACTATCATCAGGCACCTCGCCAGCCTGAACTAAATCGGAAGCATGTCCACCGGCATAATCCATTATCATCCGTACAGCCAATTCAAGGCCTGTCGGCGTAAAAGNTGGATCAACACCACGTTCAAAGCGATATCGCGCATCAGAATTAATTTTCAAAGCTCTGCCCGTATAAGAAATTTGGATTGGATCCCAGTAGGCTGACTCAACAAAGACATTCACTGTGTCTTCAGTACATCCAGTTTCAGCTCCACCCATAATACCAGCAATGCTTTTTGGCCCATTGTCATCACTAATGACCATTTGGCCTTCTTCCAGGGTATATTTTTTATCATCTAACGCGAGAATTTCTTCACCACCCCGCGCCCGATGCACTCGTAAATTTCCAACTATCTTATCAGCATCAAAAACGTGTAATGGTCTATTTCTATCCATTGTAAAGAAATTTGTAACATCGACGAGGAAGCTAATCGGACGAAGTCCAATTGCAACCAAAGCTTGCTGAAGCCACAAAGGGCTTGGACCATTCTCTACCCCTTTTATCAGACGGCCACAAAATACCGGACATCCATCCTTTGTATCATTGTCGATCTTCACCAAAATATCACTCTTAAAGCTTTCAGCAACTTTAACCACTTCAGTTTTCTTTAATTTTCCAAGTCCCCGAGCAGCTAAATCACGTGCAATTCCATGTACTCCCAAAGCATCTGGACGATTGGGAGTAATCGCAATCTCAATTATAGGATCGACCCTTGCTGGCTCATTTACAGCCAGCCAATCAGAAAAGCTCTGACCAACTTCTCCTGATGTAAGCTCTATGATACCATCGTGCTCATCACTGAGCTGCATTTCACGTTCAGAACACATCATACCGTAGCTTTCGACACCACGAATTTTTCCAACACCAATGGTAGTATCTATGCCCGGGACGTAGACACCTGGTTTTGCAACTACTACATTTATACCTGCACGAGCATTAGGTGCCCCACATATGATTTGCATGATACCAGTGTCTGTTTCGACCTGACAGACCTGCAATTTATCCGCATCTGGATGCTTCCTGGCCTCGGTTACTTTCCCAATAGTAAAAGCTTCTAATTTTGAAATTGGGTTTATAACCTCTTCAACCTCTAAGCCAAGATCTGTAAGCGCATAGGCTATGTCATCTAAGGATGCGTTGGTTTCGATATGGTTTTTCAACCAAGAAAGTGTAAATTTCATAAAAGGCCGCCCCAGTGGTCAAAATTTCAGAATTTCGTTAAATAAATAACCTTATTTCATTTTAACTAACAAATTTATTTTATCACTGACTTAACCCACTGACCAATCCCGGCTTATCAAGTGCATTAAACCCATAATGGCGCAACCAACGGAGATCACTGTCAAAAAAAGCTCGTAAATCTGGCACACCGTATTTCAACATGGCAATCCTATCAATGCCTAGACCAAACGCGAACCCTTGAAACACTTTTGGATCAATACCACCGGCCTGCAGGACTTTTGGATGGACCATGCCACTGCCCAAGACTTCCATCCAATCGTCGCCTTCCCCAACTTTAAGTTGCCCTCCTGACCAGCTGCATCTGATATCAACTTCAGCCGAGGGTTCCGTGAACGGAAAATGAGATGCACGAAAACGTAACTCAACATTGTCTACTTCAAAAAAAGCTTTTACAAACTCTTCCAAACACCACTTTAGATTAGCCATCGATACATCAGTATCAACTGCCAAACCCTCTACTTGATGAAACATGGGAGTATGTGTTTGATCATAATCAGCACGATAGACTCGCCCAGGACAAATTATTCTCAAGGGAGCCCCAATTTTTTCCATCGATCGAATTTGTACTGGACTAGTGTGAGTGCGCAACACATGTGGGGGGCGATCATCATCGTGTTCACGGTGAGTATAAAAAGTGTCCATTTCAGCACGCGCAGGGTGATGCCCTGGAATGTTAAGCGCATCAAAATTATACCAATCACTCTCTATCTGAGGGCCTTCTGCTACTGAAAAACCCATATCTGCAAAAATTTCAGTCACCTCATCCCACACCTGTGAAATTGGATGTATTGAACCCTGGCGAGCACCTCGGCTTGGCAGAGTAACATCCAGCCACTCACCTTTAAGCCTTTCCTCGAGGGCTGCGTCAGAAAGCGCCATCTTTTTTGCGGCAAGTGCTGAATTGACCTCATCTTTCAAAGCATTCAAAGCAGGTCCAGCCTTTTGACGCTCTTCCGGTGTCATTTTTCCTAGGGAGCGCATCCTGGAGCTAATTTCACCTTTTTTTCCAACAGCCTGAACACGCAATTCTTCCAGAGTTGTTTCATCCAGCGCCCCAGATATTAAACTTAAATATTTCTTGCGCAGATCATCCATCAGATCCTCCAAAATTTATTGAGCTCTGTGCTATCGAGATTATGCCTGACGGGCAATAGAGGTTCGCTTCATATACGAGCAAAACTACCTCAAACAAGCATTATGAAGCCAGATAGGAAATCTATTGAAGAAAGGCCAAACTTAGGCACCTTTCCACCTCCGCAGCATCCAATACCATTGATCAGGACGGCCTAAAATACGAGCAGACAAGCTATCGTTAAAAGCACCTGTCATCGTCACACTATCGGTGTGTGGTATAGCTTGCTCAAACTCGACATCAAATCGGCTGCCATCACCAGTCCGCGTCCCATAGGCGGGCACCAATGGAAGATTATACTTCAAGGCAAGCTGCGCCGCTACTAATGACGTCAAAGCCTGGTGTCCTAAAAACGGGAGGCGCGCGCCATCAGGATATTTTTCGTCTAACAAGATAGCTATGAACCCGCCTTGCCGAATATGGCGGACAAGCGCGCGAGTTCCAATTTTCCCAGTTGCCATTATCGGTCTACCACCCGCTTCGATACCAGCATATAAGCGACGCTCGTAATGACGGTTGGTCTGAGGACGATATACTGCGCCTGTTTCCATGCCCCGGGTCTTAAGCGCCGCGCGTACTGCCTCCCATTGACCAAAGTGCCCAGAAACAATTATCGCACCCTTTCCTTCGGCCCTTGCCTTGAGCAAATCATCCAAACCGGCTCCAGATACAGAGAGGCGATTTCGAAGGGTTTGAAATTCTGCACAATGAAGTATCTCAAATAGTGTGCGGCCCATATTACGGCCCATGTCTTGACAAAGCGCTAGTCTTTTGGATCGAGGCATCTCTGGGTATACCTTCAAAAGTTCACGCTCTACACGACGGCGGGCAATTGGAAAATAACGAACAAGCACACCAACCAAAGCTCCCAACGCTCTAGATCGTCGATCAAAAGCACGTCCACGAGAAATTGAGAGTGCCGACAGGAGCGGAATATACCGTACGTGGTGCCAAAGATTATTAAATATACGAGTGACCATTCACGCGGTATGATCCAATTATTACCACAGGCCAAGAGAAAAATTAATTATTTTTNTGAGCATAACGGAAAAACTNTTTTTATTCTCCATGCAGATTATGGATCTATTAAAAGNCACCTAANTTANAGCTTTAGGNAACATTTAAATACNAAGCCGGGGCTCCCAAAAAAAGCAGCCCCAGAAATNACTCTTGATGGCTGCTTTTGCGGTTTTCAGTTTTTATCGTTGTTTAAGCTAACGCCGCCTGCGCTTTTGACACAATGGCGCCAAATGCATCCGGCTCATTCACAGCCAAATCTGCTAACACTTTGCGGTCCACCTCAACGCCTGCCAACGATAGACCATTAATGAAACGGCTGTAAGATAACGTCGCATCGTGACTGCGGCAGGCTGCATTTATACGCTGGATCCATAAGCTTCTAAAATTTCGTTTGCGAACTTTACGATCGCGCGTTGCATATTGGTTTGCTTTATCTACAGCTTGTGTAGCTGTTTTGAAAAGATTTTTTCTTCGTCCAGAATACCCTTTGGCAGCTTTAATAATTTTCTTATGACGGGCGTGGGTTACGGTACCACCTTTAACGCGTGACATCTCTGTAAACCTCCCTAATGATCGTAAGGCATGTAGCTCTTGACGATTTTTGCGTCAGGAGCAGACAAAGTNGTCGTGCCGCGTGCGTCACGAATAAATTTTCGGGATCGTTTTATCATCCCATGGCGTTTTCCAGCTTGAGCCGCCATAACCTTTCCAGATGCGGTTACTTTGAACCGCTTTTTGGCACTTGATTTAGTCTTCATTTTGGGCATTTCGATCTCCTATTTCAGAACGTGAACGCGNNACTCGGCATGCCNCATTCGGCCGGTCCCGCGGTAGATGGTGGCTTCTATGCAGGTTTGTTAGCAAGAGCAAGTCCTTTTTCCCAACCAAATTTTTGTAAATCAATAAAAATCAACTTTGGCCGAGTTTTAAACATCTCAATTTTATCAACCGTCTGGCTCTGATCGGTAGATCAATCGTTCCTCACAGGGTGCAACACGTAAAATATTGGTTGTACCAGCTATGTTAAAAGGAACACCTGCAGTCACGGCAATTTGATCCGTTTCTTCTGCATATCCTTGAAATACAGCCGCACGAACGGCAGCCACTACAGCCATTTTGAAACGGTCAACAGGTCCAGTAATCACGCAGTTGGTTCCCCAAGTTAAGCTTAATCGACGCGCCGTATAAATGTTGGAGGTTAATGCAATTATGGGCACTCGTGGTCTTTCGCGAGCAGTAAGGCTTGCGGTGGTTCCAGAAGAAGTAAAACAAGCAATTGCCTTGATATCGGTAGTCTCAGCAATTTCACGGGCTGCTGCCACAATGCTATCGGCCACACTTTTTCCTTGAACTGACCTACTNGCCTCAATNACGTCAGTATATGTTGGATCTCGTT
Source organism: Planktomarina sp. (assembly GCA_002698165.1). GTDB lineage: Bacteria > Pseudomonadota > Alphaproteobacteria > Rhodobacterales > Rhodobacteraceae > Planktomarina. Next base: position 8,003 of record NZVF01000001.1, read on the forward strand.
CTACCTCGATAGCCACNTTATTCATTGTTGTAACGGCTTCAACAGGATACTCTCCCGCTGCAGATTCAGCGGAAAGCATAATTGCNTCGGTACCGTCATAAATAGAATTTGCAACGTCACTGACCTCAGCACGTGTGGGCATTGGGCTTTCAATCATACTCTCTAGCATCTGGGTCGCCACAATAACTGGTTTAGCTGCAGCACGGCATTTACGTACCAATTGTTTTTGAATCGGNGGCACAGCCTGCGCTGGCAATTCAACCCCAAGGTCACCACGAGCCACCATTACACCATCACTGACCTTTAAAATCTCATCAAAAGNANCAACCGCTGCTGGTTTTTCAATTTTTGACATTACGGCCGCACGACCATTTGCTAACGCTCGAGCTTCANATACATCTTCTGGTCGCTGGACAAAAGANAGTGCCAACCAATCAACACCAAGTTCACAAGCAAATTCCAGATCAGAGCGGTCTTTAAGCGACAAGGCCTTGAGAGGTAAAAGTACATCTGGGACATTCACTCCCTTGCGATTAGAAATTATTCCACCAGATTCAACGACACAATCTGCAAAATCAGAGCCACATCTTTTTACNGTCAACCTAATTTTACCATCATTTATCAAAAGCGATGCACCGACCTGCAAAGCTTGAAAAATTTCAGGATGTGGCAAAGTTACACGATATGGATCACCTTCTAACTCAAGAAGGTCTANACGAAATTNTNNACCAACGTTTAGTTCGGCTTCTCCATTTTTAAATGTGCCAACGCGTAACTTTGGGCCCTGCAGATCAGCCAAGATTGCAATTGGACTATCAAGATCTTTCTCAATCTTCCTTATTATGGCATGACGTGCCGCTATTTCTGAGTGGTCCCCATGTGACATATTAAGTCGAAAAACATCTGCTCCAGCTTGATGAAGGGCAAGGATCATTTCGTAATCGTCAGAAGCGGGGCCGAGTGTGGCACATATTTTTACGTTTCTTTCACGTTTCATTGAATCTGTCTGCTCGTTGTTATCGCTATCAGTCAAAACATGAATGGCATAATTCACATCTACTCACAACTAAGTTACTAAAGGGGATGAGCAATGACGAACCTTTCTTTATTACTGGGCAACACCGAAAAGGATCTTGGCTTATTACATGCGACCACGCATGCAACCGTGTACCTAAGGCCATCAACAACGGATCTCTTGGATTAACAAAAAATGATATGGAACGTCATATCGCTTATGATGTGGGAGCTGAAGGCCTCAGCCAATCTTTAGGTAAGCTATTAAATGCACCAGTCCTGTGCAGTAACTTTTCTCGTTTGGTTATAGATCCGAACCGTGGAGAAGATGATCCAACTTTGATTATGAAGCTCTATGATGGCTCTATTATACCTGCCAATCACAAAGCTAATCACGCTGAACAAAACCGGCGTATTAATCACTATTACCGTCCATACCATCAGGCCTATTCTGGGCTAGCAACCCATGATCGTGCTATTGTTGCAATACACTCCTTCACGCCACAGCTAAAAGGGCACCCACCCCGCCCTTGGGAAATAGGAGTTTTATTTGGTCAGGATAGGCGTCTGGCGGATAATGTAATTACAGGCTTAAAATTAGAAAAGGACTTAATCATCGGCATAAATGAACCTTACAACGGACATCTTTTGGGCGATAGCATCGATCAACATGCACTGAGTAAAAACAGATTAAATGTCTTAATTGAGGTCCGGAACGATCTAATAAGAACTGCAGATAAACAAACTAGCTGGGCACGTTTTCTAGCTCCCATTCTACAGAAAGCTCTGATAAACTCTAAAACAAATCCTTAGGAACTGACAATGGATCCACAAACCAAAATTGAAGTTGAGGCAGCTGCTTTTCGTCGCTTGCAAAAACACTTAATGAATTCACGTCCTGACGTGCAAAATATTGATTTAATGAACTTATCTGGGTTTTGTCGTAACTGCTTGTCNCGTTGGTATCAGGAAGCAGCTAATGAAAANGGTATTAGTATGTCCAAGGATGATGCCAGAGAGATATTTTACGGGATGCCATTCACAAAATGGAAAGCTGAGTTTCAAANGGAAGCTTCGCNNAGTGCAGAGGAAATGTTTAGCAAAANCCATAAATAAAAATCTAGCTACCTCAGTTTATTCTTAAAACGCTTCAAGCACTTTATGGATAGAAAAAGCCAAAAAGGTCTGGAATTTTGCATCAGATTGCAGCTGTACGACTTTCCTCTAAATAAATTTCGCGTAGCCGTGTAGCTACAGGTCCTGGCTTTCCAGTGCCGATAGGTCGACCGTCAAGCTCTACGACTGGCATTACAAAAGCCGACGCCGAGGTAAAAAAAGCCTCATCAGCATATTGGGCCTCTTGAATTGTAAAAGGGCGCTCCTCAACCTCCATCTGTGCTTCACGCGCAAATTTCAAAACTGCTGAACGCGTGATGCCNTGTAAAATTTCATTTGAAAGATGTCTTGTTACAATCTTACCCGCCATTACGATATAGGCATTATTTGATGTCCCCTCAGTAACCTCACCATCTTCCACCATCCAAGCATCATCACAACCAGCTGCTTTCGCCATCATTTTGCCCATTGAAGGATAAAGTAACTGAACAGTTTTGATATCGCGACGGCCCCAGCGCTGATCTGAAATCGAAATCACTTTTATACCAGTCTTTGCGAGTGGGCTATCTGCTAAACCNGGTTTATTTTGAGTGAAAAGTACAACAGTCGGGGGTGTGTCCTCACTTGGATATACAAAATCCCGATCGGAATCAGCACCTCTGGTAATTTGCAAGTAAATCAGACCTTCTTCAATACCGTTAGCCCNTACTAATTCACGGTGAACTGCCAAGAGNTCCTCNGTCTCAATTGGGCAACGCATATCCAATTCATTGAGAGATCGGCGCAAACGATGGGCATGACNGTCAAAGTCAATGAGNTTGCCNTCTAAAACAGAAGTGACCTCNTAGACGCCATCCGCAAATAAAAAGCCACGGTCAAAAATTGAAACNGTCGCCTCNTCGTCNGGCATATAANCACCGTTAACATAAACAATACGTGTCATCTCATTATCCCCACAAAGCTGGAACGGGTGGATGTATCCCGTCAGAATTAAATTTTAACGCCTCGTCGCGGTCCTCTGCCAATAAAAGTGGACCGTCAAGATCAGTGAATGCCGCACCTTGGGCGACCAACGTGGCTGGGGCCATTGCCAGTGAACTGCCGACCATACACCCCACCATTATGCCGTAGCCCGCTTCACGCGCAGCCTGGCGCAGCTTCAAAGCTTCAGTGAGCCCACCCGTTTTATCAAGCTTGATGTTAGCATAATCATATTTACCCTTCATACTTTTTAATGAGCTACTTTCATGGCAGCTTTCATCTGCACAAACCGGAAGCGGGCGATCTAAACCTAAAAGTGCATCATCCTCTGAGGCTGGAAGCGGTTGCTCAACCAACTCAACACCAAGTCGAACTAAATGCGGCGCCAAATCAGAGTAAATCTCAGCACTCCAGCCTTCATTTGCATCAACAATAATGCGCGATTTTGGCGCACCACGTCGAACAGCCTCTAATCGCGGCATGTCGTCTGGAGTTCCTAATTTAATTTTCAACAAAGGACGAAAGGAGTTACGTTTAGCCTGAATTTCCATTAATTTTGGTTGATCGAGTGATAAAGTGTANGCGGTAACCTCAGGNTGAAGCGAACCCAAGCCAATTATATCTGANACTCGCATTCCAGTAGACTTGGCTTCCAAATCCCACAAAGCACAATCTACAGCATTGCGGGCCGCCCCAGCAGGCAGAGCTTCTGACAAATCAATACGTGTTATTTCACCCAGTGACTTAATTTGTGAGCTAACCGTATCTATGGTTTCACCATACCGGGCATATGGCACACACTCACCCCAGCCGATGACTCCATCTTTTGTNATCCGAACAGTAATCACCTCGGCTTCAGTGCGCGAACCACGGGAAATCGTGAAAACCTGTGCCANTTTAAAAGTTTCTGCCTTAACCGAAATCTGCATTTTATATCCCAACTCCTTACACCAAATGCCGAAGGCATACACATACCCACGATCAGTAAGTGTCCATACTTTTTACTCTTTTTGGCGTTATTTACATTCAAGTATTTATTAAATAGCCGCTAAGGCATCAACCAGNCGACCAGCNCCAATACGGATTGGNTCAACAGTTGGAAGTTCCATGCGTTCCTCGACTTCGGCCAAATAAGTGGCGGCCTCANCTGCTGACATATGTTGAGTATTTACAGAAATTCCAACTACCTGACAATCTGGGTTGCCCACGCGCGCCAGAGGCAAAGCCATATCACGTAAGTCCTCAAGCGACGGTTGCTNATATTCTGGTAGNCCACGCATGTGTGCACGTGTGGGCTCATGCCCTANGATCAAAGCATCTGGCTGACCTCCATGAACAAGNGCCATAGTCACTCCAGAATANGAAATATGAAACAGACTTCCTTGCCCTTCAATATGGTCCCAATGATCCGCATCATTGTTGGGGGTCANATACTCAACAGATCCTGCCATAAAATCTGCTACTACGGCGTCAAGAGGCACACCGCCTCCAGTTATTAATATGCCTGTCTGACCTGTTGCTCTAAAAGTAGACTTCAACCCTCGTTTATGCATCTCAGCATCCATGGCCATTGCTGTGTACATCTTGCCAACTGAGCAATCTGTNCCAACAGTTAGGCATCGCTTACCGGTCCGCTTTTTACCATTTGCAATTGGATACTGCACATCAGCTACGCGAACATCATGAAGCGTNCGACCNTGANCTGAAGCGGCTTCTACAAGATCATCTTCTTCTCTTAAAAGATTATGAAGGCCTGAAGCCAAGTCATATCCCATTCCTAAAGCCTCTTTCAAAACAGACTTCCAAGCATCAGAAATAATACCCCCACGATTAGCAACCCCCACGACTAAAGTCTTAGCACCCGCAGCTTTTGCNTGAGCTAAAGTCATGTCACTAATTCCAAGATCTGCACCACAGCCCTCCATTCGATACTGCGCAACAGCATTTTCGGGCCGCCAATCCCTAATTCCAATTGCTACCTTGGCAGCGAGTTGATCAGGGGCGTCGCCTAAAAACAGTAGATAGGGTGTCTGAATCATGATCATCTCCTTAAATTTTAAAGGATATTAACTCGTTTAGTACGCAATGTTGCGTACAATTAAATCTTAAAACTTGTTTTAATTGAATAATATTTCATTATTATATTAAATAACAAAAGAAAATTCTAAGTTATTAAAATTGGATACATTATTCATCGATTANTTACAAATTGAGTCGGNTAATTCAGGTGCTGAATAANGCANATTGCGATTACACTTGCAGCACAAAGTGCAACAGAATATTGTACAAAAANTGTTGTTTTTAATCTATTTATCTGAGGTCCACGATGTCGTTCCACCCACAGCCAGCCCCGATTTCTCGCCCAAACCGTTGTCAATTGTTTGGGCCAGGGTCCCGTGTGAGCCTTTTTGAAAAAATGGCTGGGAGTGCCGCCGANGTAATCAACTTAGACCTTGAAGATAGTGTAGCACCTTCGGATAAAGACCAAGCTCGTGAAAACATTATTTCCGCCACTCATGAGGTGGAATGGAATAATAAAACCCTTTCTGTGCGTATCAACTCTTTGGATACTCCTTATTGGTATCGGGATGTGATTGACCTCTTAGAAAAGGCTAGCAATCGACTTGATCAAATTATGATTCCAAAAGTTGGCAATGCTGCAGATGTTTATGCTGTNGATGCCTTGGTGACCGCAATTGAGACTGCCAAAAACCGGACCAAATCAATTGCNTTGGAAGTTATAATTGAAAGTGCTGCAGGCATTTCNAACGTGCAAGAAATTGCTTCAAGCTCACCAAGGTTNGTGGCTATGTCGCTTGGAGCTGCAGACTTTGCTGCCAGCATGGGCATGCAAACCACGGGTATTGGAGGAACCCAAGAAAATTACTACATGNTNAATAATGGCGAAAAGCACTGGTCCGACCCATGGCATTGGGCTCAANCCGCAATTGTAGCCGCTTGTCGAACCAATGGNATCTTACCNGTTGATGGTCCATTTGGANATTTCAGTGACGAGGAAGGCTTCAGAGCCCAAGCACGGCGCTCTGCCACTTTAGGTATGGTCGGAAAGTGGGCTATCCACCCAAAGCAAATAGTGCTCGCCAATGAGATATTTACCCCCTCCAAAACAGCAGTAATGGAGGCACGTGAAATACTAGAGGCTATGAAGCTGGCCAAAGAAAANGGTGAAGGNGCCACCGTNTATAAAGGACGTTTNGTGGATATAGCATCCATTAAACAGGCNGAGGTAATTGTTCAGCAATTTGAAATGATAAACAGGGCATGATACAGTCTATCCAGCAAATTCTGAAAAAAATTGATTGTACTTTGGTCCCGCTTGTCTGAAACGCTTAATAAAAATTTCTTGAGGCCTAACATGACTAACTATCTTGAATTTGAAAGACCACTGGCGGAAATTGAGGGAAAGGCCGAAGAATTGCGCGCCATGGCACGTGATAACAGAGAAATGGATGTAGAAGCCGAAGCCAATGCACTAGATAAAAAGGCCGCTGAAATTCTCAANGAGCTTTACGCAAAATTAACACCTTGGCGAAAGTGCCAAGTGGCGCGACATGCTGACAGGCCTCATTGTAAAGACTATATAAANGAACTTTTTCAAGAATATACGCCACTCGCGGGTGACCGNAATTTTGCTGATGACCATTCAGTGATGGGAGGACTTGCCCGACTAGAGGATAAACCAGTTATGCTCATTGGTCACGAAAAAGGTAGTGATACAAAATCCCGCATTGAACGCAATTTTGGAATGGCGCGTCCTGAAGGCTACCGAAAAGCTATTCGCTTAATGGATCTAGCTGACCGCTTTAAAATTCCTGTAATTTCGCTGGTGGATACGCCCGGGGCCTATCCCGGGAAGGGAGCTGAGGAACGGGGACAATCCGAAGCTATAGCGCGCTCAACCGAAAAATGCTTGCAGCTTAAAGTGCCGTTAATATCAGTAATTATTGGTGAAGGAGGTTCTGGCGGCGCTGTTGCATTTGCAACCGCAAATAAACTAATCATGCTTGAGCANTCAATCTACTCTGTAATCAGTCCTGAAGGATGCGCCTCAATCCTCTGGAAGGATGCTGAGAAAATGCGTGAAGCAGCTGAAGCGCTTCGACTGACCGCCCAGGACTTAAAAAACTTAGGTATCTGTGACAAAATAATTGCTGAACCTAAAGGTGGCGCNCACAGANATCCTTCAGCGACAATTCAGTCAGTTGGTCAAGCCCTCACTAAAGCTCTGAACGGCCTGGCTGAAAAAAGTCCTGATGGTCTAATGCATGATCGTCGCCAAAAATTCTTGGATGTTGGAACAAAAGGACTGGCCGCTTAAATTTAAGCCTAATGCTCTGAAATCATTTTTNNTCACCNNTTTTGCGATGCTNGCTNGTCNACGTNTGCCATACGGCGCTTAGCGAGTTGTAATATTAATCTCAGCAATCATTGTTTAAACCCAACTTCAGTCATTAACTCGTCAGAACGNATTTCTATTGCATTTTCCATAAGTGCCATAAACTCTTTTACCGGCTTGCCTTTAGAAATTGGGTTCATAAATTCAACAATAGCAGTACCTGGTTTTCGTAAAATGCTACGTTTAGGCCAGAATATTCCAATGTTTAATGCAACAGGGATGCAGTCTTGTCCCAGCTCTTTATAAAGAGCACCTGACCCTAATTTATATGGTCTCTTTTCTCCTGGAGCAACACGGGTGCCTTGAGGATAAATAACGAGTTGTCCAGGTCTGGTTCTACCAGCAGCTACATCNGAAACCATTTTCTTCATAGCTGTAGCGCGCTTACCTCGATCAACTGGTATNCAACCCAGGCGGTAAGCAAATTGTCCTAGAATTGGNGCAAATAAAAGTTGGCGCTTCATTATAAATNTTGGACGAGACAAACAATCAAAAATTGCAATTATATCAAAAAATGATTGGTGCTTTGCCACTATCAAAATAGCATCCTGAGGAACCTTACCTCGAATTTCAACCCTTAAACCAACCATCCAAGAGGCGGTCCAAACAACCCAACGACAGTAGATTTTTGCGGCGAGCAAAGCACCACTAGAGCTCAGGAGCATGGGTATCAAAAAGATAAGGGCAAGCACGAGCATCGAAGCATACATTTGAAAATTAAAAAGCAAAGAACGAACCCATTGCAGACTATTTCCCATATCTATTTCCTCAATTCTCTTTTTGCAAAGTTGTATTAATCATCCAGCGTCACNCAAACGATGATACTCTTTATACTTCTCACTTCAAATTNCTTAATTTNAAACACATATTTCNCCTAATTTAATGTCAAACAATTTTGTGNAAATTAATTAAACTATGAAAGTTTAAAATAATAAAAAACATGCAATAAGCAGCNTTCANCTTATTAATAATGTTCAGCAAAAACTAAAATTTTTCCAGCAACCGTTTTAGGTAATCACGTTCTTCAGTCGAACGCTCCAAGCCGCCCGAACGCTTACGTATTTCATTCATAAGCTCCTGAGACCTGAGCCGCAGCTCCGCCTCTGGCAACATTTGCTCACCGGCACTCGATTGACCATTTGNATCAGTGTTGCGACCCAGTGGATCTAGATTATAGCTATCCTCAGAGCTNTTANNAGTNCTTTGATCGCCGGGCACAGTTCCCTGCCCCTGGTCACCTTCTTCCACTAACGAGTCTGCAAGNCTTTGCAATCCCTCACGCAATGCATNAATGGCTTTTGATTGATTGTCTAAAGCGTCAGATAAATCTCCCTGCGCTAGNTTCTGACCACTCTGGTCCATTGAACGGCGAGCATCATTAAGAGCCCGGCGTGCAGCTTCGCCGTGTACGGTACCTGCGCTAGGTAAATTACTTCGCTGGCGGTCTAGCTCTTTTTTTAGATTTTTTTGTTGTTCAGCTAAAGACTGATTACTAGTATTTTTTGAACCAGTTTGAGGTTTATCGTTGTTATGGGTTTCTTTATTTTCATCAAACCCATCCCGACTTCGGTTTTGAAAACTTCTAAATGTTTGGTCGGACAACCTTTGTTGTTCCCTTAGTGTCCCAGTTAAATCTTCTATAAATTGTCCACCAATTCCGTTCTCTTGTCTGTTCTGTCCTGACTGAGATCCTAAGGATTGTAAGTTTTTCATTAATTGATTTATTTCTTCAAGCAAGTCTTTCGCCTCACCCATTCGGCCGTCTTCCAAAAGTTGCTGCAACTTATCCATCATTTGTTGTAGTTCATTTTCGCTTACAGCATCACCCATTTGACCCAATTTATCATTTTTGCGATCTGTGGCCGGGTTACGCTGAGAAAACTCTCGTAGATACTCATCCTGAGCTTCCCTCAACTCCTCCATGAGCCGAGAAATCTCTGCGGGGGTTGCTCCATTTCTAATCGCTTCTTCCAATTTATCTTGCGCTCTCTCCAATTTCTTAATGGCTTGCTCAAGATCTCCATCTTCAATCTTAATGGATAAATTCCAAAGCGATTCCGAGATACGTTCAATACTTTGGGCTTTTACTTTTGTCAGTTCAATTTCTTCTAATTGAGTTATTATCTCTTTAAGTATTCTCAGATCCGCTAAGTCTCGAAAGATCTCGGCAGGCTCAGTAGATATTGCCCGGAGAATTTGACTGGCTCGCCTCACATTTTTTGAAGACCAAAGAATATCACGCCGCTGCTCAATTAAGGCCTTCGCAAGTGGGTCAAAAAAGTTGCGAGCTGGTAAAATAGTCTCTAATGACTCAGACTGACCAATTTGACCACCAATATCAGAAACTTGAAACATCACGGAAACAGGCAAATGAGCCCAGGGATGCTTAGAAAGATTTTCTTCTAAATTCTCAATAAAGTCTGAACGATCACCCGAAATTGTTAGAGGCAAAGGCAATTCAATGTTTGTTTGAAACTCTGGTTGCGCTGCCAACCCATGACGACGGTGCACTTCAGCTAAATTCAACCTAAAAATAGCTTGGCCGGCTGTTACACCAAAATCGTCTTTTGCCTTGAAACGTAAACTAAAACGACCAGTGGCATCACGCTCGACGCCACTCAAAATATTGACCGTGGGTGGTTGATCGGCGATGACATTAAGTTTCCAAGAAACACCCACTGGTTCCTGAATACTTACCTGCCCAGAATATGAAATCTCAATTGGTTCAGTTCTTTCTAAGCTATTAGTAAATTTCTGAAGCTTTGAAGAAACAGTTTCGTCAATAATGTAACCGTCAGCTGCGTCATAGAACTTAAACGTAAGAGTACTATTCTGCGGGACTTGTAAAGACTTACCAATGACATCGTTAAGATAAATCATTGGTCGAGCGGTATAGGAGGGGGCTTTTAGCCAACCTTCCCAAATGGGACCGTCGTAGGGCGTTTCATTAAAACTACCATCCAATTCATCTATCACAGAAAAGTTTCCAAAAATTAATCCCAATATAAAAATTAATAATGCAAGGTGGCGCAAAGCGAATGGGTCTTGAGTGGCTAATTTGGGATTAACACCAGGGGGCTTGGCCCGCATAGCTACTGAACGCATGCGCAGCAGGTGCATGTTCCAAACCTCGGTTGATCCAGCATCTCCCCATCCCGTCGACTGTACGTCTTGAAGTGCCGAAATCGGCTGGCCAGGTAAACTTTGATCCAGACGCACTTGAGCTTGTGCAAATGTAGGAGCTGAAAACCAAGCATATGCATACCAAAGGCCACCAAACCCACCGACGACGACTAGCCCAATCCAAACAAAAATAAATTCAAATTCCCACAAATTAGGGGGAGCCAGAAGTGCGGTGCCCAAACCCAACAAAACTATGGAAAAAAAGGGCCAGAATGCCTTTATAATCTGCTCAGACCAAAGTCCAAAATATGTCAGCCAAATCGCAAAAGTTATTTTATACGGTAGGGACTTAGCCACTCAAGTCTCCTTGAACAGCTGAATTAAAGCCATTTTGGGGTGATATCTCGGTTGATCATATCTTGATAAGTCGGTCTTTCCCGAATAACTGCAAATTGATCATTTCGAACCAGAACTTCAGGAACAAGAGGGCGGGAATTATATTCACTTGCCATTACTGAACCATATGCACCNGCACTCCGAAAAGCCAGCAAATCCCCAGCGGTCATACTAGGTAACCACCTTTCCTTGGCAAAAGTATCTCCACTTTCACACACCGGCCCAACAACATCATATGTTTGGTAATCCAAATCAGATTTTGGTTCTTGAATGGGCAGAATTTCATGATAAGCGTCATACAAAGCGGGACGAATTAAATCATTCATGGCGCTATCTACAATCAGAAATGTGCGGTCTTCCCCTTCTTTCACGTAAATAACTTCACTAACTAAAATACCAGCATTTCCAGCTATAAGGCGCCCAGGCTCAATTTCGATTTGACAACCTAAGTGACCAACTTTGTTGCGAACCAATGCAGCATAATCTTCAGGCGTTGGTGGCTGCTGATTATTCTTTTTATATGGGATGCCAAGGCCACCACCCAAATCAAGGCGACTTATTAAATGCCCATCCGCTCTCAAGATCTCAGTTAACTCTGCAACCTTGTCGTAAGCCTGCCCATACGGTTCCAAGTCGATGAGCTGTGAGCCGATATGAACGTCTATTCCTACAGGTTTTATTCCCGGCAATTGTGCAGCTACAGCGAAGACATCACGTGCTCGAGAAATAGGAATACCAAACTTATCCTCTTTTTTACCTGTAGAAATTTTAGAGTGTGTTTTAGCATCTATATTGGGATTAATTCGTATTGTTACCGGCGCAACCTGCCCCATCGTGCTAGCTACTTCTGACAGCAACTGCATTTCTGGCTCACTTTCAATATTAAATTGTCGAATTCCACCGTCCAATGCAATTTCCATCTCTGATCGAGTTTTCCCCACACCAGAAAAAACGATGAGTTCTCCCGGCACCCCAGCAGCTCGAGCTCGTGCATACTCTCCCCCAGAAACCACATCCATACCAGAACCTGCATCAGCTAAGAGTTTCAATATGGCTTGATTAGAAGCTGCCTTCATGGCGTAGAAAATTTGATGGTCAACACCACTTAAGGCTCTATCAAAAAGCTCATAGTGATGGAGCAGCGTAGCAGATGAATAAAGATAAAACGGCGTGCCAACTTCAGCTGCAATTTTGGAAATCAAGACGTCTTCAGCAGCGAGTGCGCCATTGCGATATTTAAAATGATCCATTGGTGATGCCTTTGAGGTTATTTTAAACGCATATCATGCTCAGTGAATCAAACAACGCTTTTGCTTTGATTTTTTGAAATAGTGACAAAGAGTATCAGGCAATTCGTATTAAAAGAGCAGTAACGTTGGATGCTATGCAAAATTAAGGTTTAAAAATCATTTTTAGTTTTGCGCAGGAACAAATAGAACGGCAGGCCACAACTAACCCCAATGAAAAAAGTTGCTAAAATAGCTATAAGATACTCGTAGCGGCGGCTTCTATAAACTTCATATATGATCCAACACATTAGTGTAATTGCAGCAATTGTGAGATCCCAAACTAAACCTGTGCTTGCAGCATTTGCATGCCATGCGTCTATCATTTTAGTTAAATTAAAGCCTTCACTTCGAAACCAGGTGATAAAATACCACATCGGGTGGAGGGCACCCCATATGGCCAAAGCTAGGTAAATTATGCGCATTGACTTCAATTCCTTAGTTACTATCAACTTCAACAGATACCTTCTTTGCAGAAGGTTTTTTTGGTGGACCATCTGCACCACACGCAAAAAGAGCAAAAACAGTTAAATAAAGAAAGTATTTCATTTCAGGANTAACTCCCAACGCGCAATTTGTTTCAAAACCTGCTCTGGCGCNGTACCACCATANGAAGTTCGCGANGCGACNGANTTTTCTACTCCCAAGACGCTGTAAACATCACTTGTAATATTGGAGTTAACAGATTGTAATTGGGCAATTGTTAAGTCTGGTAAATCGCATTCTTCAACTTCAGCCAATGCNACTANTCTTCCGGTAACATNATGGGCTTCTCGGAACGGCATATCCAGGGTTTTAACTAACCAGTCAGCTAAATCAGTGGCTGTCGAAAACCCTGAGGACGCTGCAATCTGCAAATTTTCTTGATGTGCCGTCATGTCTGAAACCATACCTGTCATGGCTGTAAGTGCTAATGTTAGATTNTCAGCAGCATCAAAAACCTGTTCCTTATCTTCCTGCATATCTTTAGAGTATGTTAAAGGAAGTCCTTTCATNACCATCATCAAGGCTACATTTGCTCCAAATATTCGACCTACTTTTGCGCGAATAAGTTCAGCTGCATCTGGGTTTTTCTTTTGNGGCATTATGGATGAGCCAGATGAGAATCGATCTGAAAGTGTAACAAACCTAAACTGTGCCGATGACCAAATTACCAACTCTTCGGNAAAACGGCTAAGGTGCATTGCACAGATACTGGCACAATTAAGAAATTCTAATGCAAAATCGCGATCAGACACACTGTCCAACGAATTTGCTGTAGGACGATCAAAGNCNAGNTCTTTTGCAGTCATGTCTCGGTCTATTGGAAAAGATGTACCCGCAAGAGCCGCTGTACCCAANGGACTTTCATTCATTCGTTTTCGCGCATCTTTAAAACGGGATTTATCTCTNGCNAACATTTCTACGTAAGCCATCATGTGATGACCCCATGTTACAGGCTGGGCAGTTTGCAGATGCGTAAATCCAGGCATTATCCACTCTACACCTATTTTGGCTTGCTCCAAGAATGCTGACATAAGTTCTTCAATATATAAAATTAAGGCATCTATTTGGTCTCTTACCCATAAGCGAAAATCAGTTGCTACTTGATCATTACGACTNCGCCCTGTGTGTAAACGCCCTGACGCCTCTCCAATAACCTCTANTAGTCGCGACTCAACATTCATGTGAATATCTTCGAGTTCTGCTTTAAATGAGAAATTCCCAGCTTCAATCTCCATCATGATAGTTTTAAGGCCTTCACNAATGGTCATACAATCGCTATCTGATATTATACCGACTGCCCCTAACATGGCGGCGTGAGCTTGACTGCCTTGAATGTCTTGAGCAGCCATTCGCCGATCAAACGCAATTGAATCATTNATCGCTTTCATGATAGCGTCTGGTCCAGCGGTGAAGCGTCCGCCCCACATTTTATTTTGGGATGTAGTCATCGTTTAACCCTTTAGGAGTNCACTGTGCGCATCNTACTTATTATTTTTCTTTATATGGCCATCGCCTCAACTGCAAATGCCGACCTCACACAACTTGAGACCCTTAAAGTAGGTGATATGAGAAAGTTGAAATTTCAAAAAATTGGCACCTCCGTGCCTAATACTCCCTTTTTGGATGCAAACGGCGGGTCAAACAGTCTGACCAACTTCTCAGACAAGTTTGTTTTAATAAACTTTTGGGCAACATGGTGCGCACCGTGTCGTAAAGAAATGCCTCAACTTTCGAAACTTCAACTTCAAATGGGTGGAAAAGATTTTGAAGTTCTAACAATAGCTACTGGTCGGAATGACCCGAACCAAATGGCATTGTTTTTTGAAGAAATTGGGGTCCAGAATCTGCCCCTTTACAGAGACCCAAAGCAGGAACTTGCGCGAAATATGGGAGTTTTAGGACTACCAACGAGCATTATTATAGATAGAAATGGGTATGAAATTGCACGGCTACTGGGTGATGCAGACTGGCATAGCGATAGTGCAATCGATATAATTAAATATCTTATTTTAAATTAATTTCTCAAATATTTGGCCATATTGCGTACTGGCTGATAACGGTGGCACGTTGTGAGGTGATTGTTAACTAAACCACAAGCTTCCATCCAAGCGTAAACGATTGTGGGACCGCAAAATTTGAACCCAAAACCTCTCAAATCATTTGAAATTTTTAAACTTAACCCTGATTTAGTTGGAACTTGGCTTCTGCTTGAATAGCCATTGTCAATGGGGACCCCTTCGACATAGCCCCAAATTCTATCTGAGAAAGGCATTTCTGTCTCAAGCTGGTTAAAAGCTTTCGCATTTCCTATCGTCGCTTCGATCTTACCACGGTGACGGACTATGTTAACATTTTTTAACAATAGATCTACTTCTTTCGTACCCCACTGAGCTATTATTCCAGGTTCAAAGCCAGCGAAGGCCAACCTAAAGGCATCTCTTTTCTTTAAAATTGTAATCCAACTCAGCCCTGCCTGAAAACCATCGAGAATTAATTTTTCCCAAAGAGCACGGCTATCATATTCAGGGATACCCCATTCTTTGTCATGATAGTCTAAATAAATTTTGTCCGATCCGACCCAACTGCAACGCTCCATTTTATTTTCCAGTCTTTGATTGTATAACCACGCCCACTAAACGCACATAAAAAATATAAGAATTCTAAAATTTTATCTTTAATCTTCATCACCGTAGCTTGCCCATTGTCACCATAAAATATAATTCT
>NZVF01000005.1 GCA_002698165.1 Planktomarina sp.
GGTGTTAGAGTGGAAGAAGGAGCACAAATTAAAGCTTTTTCTCATCTTGAAGGGGCCCTCATTGAAACTGGATGCACAGTCGGTCCTTACGCGAGATTACGTACTGGGACAAAATTAGGTAAAAATGCAAAAGTTGGTAATTTTGTAGAAGTTAAGGAAAGTCAAATTGGAGGTGGTACTAAAATAAACCACTTATCATACGTAGGTGACGCAGTTATAGGCTCTAATGCCAATGTTGGTGCTGGAACCATAACTTGCAACTATGACGGGGTTCAAAAGCATAAAACCATTGTTGGAAATGATGCTTTCATTGGATCAAATACTATGCTTGTAGCACCAGTTTCAATTGGAAAAAAGGCGTTTACCGCTAGTGGCTCTGTGATTATTGAAAACGTACCAGATGGTGCACTTGCGCTAGGAAGAAGCAAGCAAATTAATAAATTGGGACTAGCAATTAAATTGCTAGCAAAATTAAAATCTATCAAAGCAAAATAAAGGAATAGTTTTTTGTGCGGAATAGTGGGAGTTCTTGGAAAGCACGAAGCAGCACCACTGCTCGTCGAAGCGTTAAAACGACTAGAATATCGTGGGTATGATAGCGCTGGAATCGCAACAGTAAATGAAGGAAAACTTGATCGTCGGCGTGCAGTTGGAAAGCTAGTAAATCTCTCTGATCTTCTTGTACATAATCCAATAGCTGGAAAATCTGGAATTGGGCATACAAGATGGGCAACTCATGGTGGACCTTCCGTTAAAAATGCCCATCCGCATCAGGCAGGAGATGTTGCAGTTGTCCATAATGGCATTATTGAAAACTTCATGAACTTGAGGGCTGAGCTCAATGAAAAAAATATAAACTATGAAACAGATACAGATACAGAAGCGGTGGTACTGTTAACAAAATATTTTCTGTCGCAAGGTTTAAGCCCGACAGAAGCCGCAAAAAAAACTATTTCAAGGTTAACCGGAGCCTTTGCACTCGCATTTCTTTTTCAAGGTGAAGATGATTTAATTGTAGTTGCGAGGCAAGGCTCTCCACTAGTTATCGGACATGGTGACGGTGAAATTTATGTTGGCTCTGACGCTATTGCGTTAGCTCATTTAACAAATAAAATTACATACTTAAATGAAGGAGATTTTGCACAGATCTCTCGTAAAAAAATTCAAGTCGAGGATAAAAATGGAATTATTGTAAATCGAAAAATACAAAATATAAATCTTAAATCTGCTAAAGCAGATAAGGCTGGATATAAACATTTTATGGCCAAGGAGATTGCTGAGCAGCCACTAACTCTAGCTACAACCCTTGAAAATTACCTTCACGAAGATCCATGTGATATAATTCTTCCAAAAAACAACCTAAAACTTACACAAATTGAAAGCCTTACCATGGTTGCTTGTGGCACAGCCTTCTATGCAGCTTTAACAGCAAAGTATTGGTTTGAAAAAATTGCTAGGGTCAGAGTAGAGGTCGATGTTGCATCTGAATTTCGATATCGCGAACCACCTATACTAAAAGAGACTACCGCAGTCTTTGTCAGTCAATCAGGAGAAACCGCTGATACCCTGGCAGCTCTACGGTATATGTCATCCCACAATGCCAACATTATCTCTATTGTAAATGTAATTGGTAGTTCAATAGCAAGAGAAAGTAACTTGGTTCTTCCACTACATGTTGGTGCCGAAATCGGGGTAGCTTCGACCAAAGCATTCACTGCGCAGTTAACAGTTTTAGCTCTATTAGCGCTCAAAATAGCAAAAGCAAAAGCCACCATTACTGAAAATCAATACCAGAAATTTTTGGATGAATTAAAGCGTTTACCCGAAGTCATAAGCCAAGCCTTATGCCTGGAACCTAATATTCAAAAAATTGCTGGTGAATTAGCTTCATATAATGATGTAATTTTTCTTGGACGGGGAGCAATGTACCCATTAGCAATGGAAGGAGCTCTGAAGCTCAAAGAAATCAGTTATATTCATGCAGAAGGTTATCCTTCCGGAGAACTCAAACATGGCCCAATAGCATTGATCGATAAAAAAGTGCCGGTGGTAGTGATAGCCCCAAAAGATACTTTATTCGACAAATCTGTATCAAATATGCAAGAAGTGATGGCCAGATCTGGAAAAATAATTTTAATATCCTGTGAATCTGGCCTCGAATTGGCTGGGCATGGTTCTTGGGCTACCATTACAATGCCAGACGTCTCAGAATTCACCGCTCCAATTATTTATGCTGTCCCGATGCAACTTTTAGCCTATCACACAGCTTTATCAAAGGGTACGGATGTGGATCAACCACGGAACCTTGCCAAGTCAGTAACTGTCGAATAAATCATNNNNTTTATTTTAGNTAATNTTTNGCTATTTTGATCATNGTGGANCAAAANCTTNATAAAANAAATCAATTTAAAANNGTNTCTACTGANTATTTATTAAAGTTGAAAACNGTAAAATTTNAANNTAACAATTGATTTAGNATTAATAATAATTAGCAGTCAAAAGAGGCNTTAAAGGAAATTCGATGGAACCAATNGACCTAAATGTAACCTATCCCNAACCNCCAAACGGCATGACTAGTGAGGAATGGAAAGCTCGCGTTGATCTNGCCGCNATATATCGGTTAACNGACTANTATGGCTGGACCAGTGTAGTTTATAACCATATNACTCTACGAATACCGGGTACNGACACATTTTTAATAAATCCGTTCGGATTACGTTATGACGAAATTAAAGCATCCAATTTAGTTCGGTTAGACTTGGACGGTAATAAGCTTGATGATGTCGATGTTCCTGTAAATAAAGCTGGTTACAATATCCATTCNGCCATTCATGCTGCAAGAAAAGACGATCTTCATTGTGTAATGCATACTCACGAACCAATTAGTCAAACGATGTGCAGCATCAACGAAAAATTTGTGCCTATGGTTCAGGAGGCGTGCCAATTATATGAAAGAGTGGGTTATCATGATTTTGAAGGTATCGTTCTCGACAGTTCTGAAAAAGAAAGAATGATTAGATCTCTGGGCACAAAAAACCATACACTTGTACTCAAAAACCACGGCCTTCTTACCGCCGGACCAACCGCAATTTGGGCATTTGTTAGGCATCAAATATTTATCAGGAACTCTGATATTCAACTAAGAGCCTTGTCATCTGGAGCAAAATTGAGCCAGATCCCAACTGCAGTTGTAAAACATACAAGAGAACAATTTGAAGGCGGAAGCGCTCAAGCTGGTGCCGAAGTCCGTCATCCGGAATGGCCAGCGTTTTTTAGACTTTTAAACAAATTAGATCCTGACTGGAAAACTTGAAGTNANTATAATAAAATATTGCTAAATAAACGGTGTTTTTTAAAATATCCAATTCGAAAGTTGTTTCTTGANACAATCTCATTAGCCAACCGTGGCTAACGAAGGAAAAGTGTCAAGTAACCACCAACTCANGCTCGTAAAATAACCAGTGACCATCATTAAGCCAACAGTTAAAAGTAGAGAGCCCATAACTTTCTCAACAAAATAAGTGTGTGATTTCATCCAAGCGATAAAGCGACCCATTGATGGGAGAAATAAAGCAACCAGGATAAATGGAGCACCCATTCCTGTTGCGTAAGTAGATAACAATATTATCCCTCTAGCAGGGCTTTCAGTATCGGCTGCCAATGCCAAAATCACCGCTANAATTGGGCCCAGGCATGGGGTCCAGCCAAATGCAAATGCTAGGCCAAGTATATAAGCGCCAAAAATAGAACCACTATAATCACCTCCATCAATCCGANCTTCACGGTCTAAAANAGNTATCCNAAAAATTCCTANAAAATGAAANCCAAAGANTATNACAATTAGTCCAGCGCCAGTTATGAACCAATCNTGGTTAGTNAGAAAAAATTTTCCAAATGAAGAAGCCGTAACTCCNAATAAAATGAAAATGGTTGAGAGTCCTAAAACAAAGAAAATTGCTGAAAATACCGCCTGTCGCCGAGCATGAGATTTAGACAACATCTCGTCCAAAGTTACCCCGCCCAAATATGCCAAATAAGGCAAAACTATAGGCAAAACGCATGGACTGGCAAAGCTGAAAAGTCCGCCTAAAAGAGCGACTAACATCGCTGGAATTAAGCTAACATCCCATAAGTCAACTCCAAACATTGCCTATTCCCTTGAATAATACTCCATTGATGCTTTGATTTAAGCCTTTTTAAACCAGAATCAAAGGCTTCATCAGAGTAGACAAAGAATTAAAGTCTTTATAAAATCAGATTTATGAAATCGGATGAAAAGTTAGATACTTTGGGACTATTATGCCCACTGCCAGTTCTAAAAGCTAGAAAACGTCTTATTTCCATGGAAACTAACGCCGTTTTGCATATGANAACAGACGATCCGGCAGCAATAATAGATGTTCCTCATTTTTGTAACGAAGCAGGCCACGAGTTACTTAAACAAGAAAAAGAAGGCGATCAGACAATTTTTATAATTCGAAAAGTCAATTAATTCCAAGCTACGAACCTACAAGCTTGAGATCTATCCTGATAGTTACTTTTTTTATTCATCGCTATGATATCTAAGACCTAGACCACCACCCTCGCTTTTTGGCTTCTTGAGGTTTTTCCGNTTCATTGATAGNCGGCTTATCAACTGCACTTTTTCTAAGGTTTTCGCTCACTGTATTTGTNACCTCAGACGTGCTAACAGGTTTCTTTTTTACCTTTGACGATGTTTTTTTCTTTTTAACATCTTCTACTGGGGCAATCTCTTTAACCTGGTCTAAATCTATTTTTTCAGCCTCTTTTTCTGNTTTAGTCTTGCGGGGTCTAGGCGTCCTTTTTGGCTTTGTTAACTTGTTTTTAAGNTCAGATTGACTTTTTTCAATATCCTCNGACTGGGTCTCTTTTTTTAGATTGGTGGTAGTTTCTGNATCATTTAANAAATTATTGGATTTNGNAGATACCGACAATTCTNACTTAGAATTTACATTTTTNCGTGTNCGCCTCTTTGGTTTATTATTTAATGACTCATCTGATTGAACCAAGCTTTCTTCGCCTTGTATTTTTTTATCACTATTTTGCGATTCTTTAGGCTCGATTAGAACTTCATCGGACTTTCCTTCTTCCAGATTATCATTACGACGGCGACGACGACGGCGACGACGCTTTCTTGGTGTCTCATTTTCCAAAACTACCTGTTCTGTTTGAGCTGGGTCCCCTTGGACTTCTTCATCAACTTCTTCCATCAGAGCAACATCAAGCGAGCTTACCGTTGTGTTAACTTCCGGAACAATTCGTGTAGCAACTTTAAATTTCTCTAAATTAAAATCTGGGCTCACTAAATTTGGATCTGATTCTATTTTAACTGCCATGCCATGACGTTGCTCAAGGTGAGAAATATGTTCTCGCTTTTCGTTTATAAGAAAATTCGCTATACTTACCGGCGCCTTAATAAGAACCTCTTTTGATCTCCCTCTGACCCCTTCTTCTTCTAGTTCTCGTAGGATTGTAAGTCCAAGACTATCCTGTGATCTTATTAAACCTGTTCCATGACAATGAGTACAGGGCTGAGTGCTTGCTTCTAGCATTCCAGGACGTAATCTTTGCCGGCTCATTTCCATGAGCCCAAAGCCACTAATCCTACCAACTTGAATACGCGCCCGATCTGTCCTTAGTTTATCCTTTAAACGTTTTTCAACTGCACTGTTATTTCGACGTTCCTCCATGTCAATAAAGTCTATTACTATAAGACCAGCCAAATCACGTAATCGTAGTTGTCTCGCAACCTCTTCTGCGGCCTCTAGGTTTGTATTTAAAGCAGTTTGTTCGACGCTTCCTTCCTTAGTTGCACGGCCTGAATTTACATCTACAGCAACTAGCGCTTCTGTAATTCCAATTACCAAATATCCTCCAGACTTTAACTGCACTGTTGGATTGAACATCCCATCCATAAACGCCTCTACCTGGAATCGTGCGAATAAAGGCATAGCATCGACATAATGTTTTACATTTTTGGTGTGGGACGGCATCATCATTTTCATGGTATTTTTTGCGTTTTGATATCCCGCAATACCCGCAACCAAAATTTCATCAATATCACGGTTATAAAGATCACGTATCGAACGTTTTATAAGATCACCTTCTTCGTAAATAGCTGAAGGTGCAGTTGATTTTAGTGTAAGTTCACGAATTTGTTCCCACATTCTTTGTAGGTATTCATAATCTCTTTTGATTTCTAATTTTGTTCGCTTTGCTCCAGCAGTCCGAACAATCAATCCAGCTCCATCAGGGACTTCGATTGTTGTAGAAATTTCTTTTAGTTTTTTTCTATCACTTGCGTTTGTTATCTTTCGGCTTATCCCGCCTCCCCGTGCTGTATTGGGCATTAATACACAATATCGACCCGCTAATGAAAGATAGGTTGTTAAAGCTGCTCCTTTGTTCCCTCGCTCTTCTTTAGCAACTTGTATCAACATCACTTGCCGTACTTTAACGACTTCTTGAATCTTATATCGTCGGGTACGGGGTTTTCGCACTGGACGTACATCATCACTGTCATCTTCTTGTGCAACGGATTCAATATTTTGATCTAAATTCTTTTCTTCATCAGCAGGATCGTTAAACTTTGCATGTTCATCTTTATTATTTTTTTCAATTTGGATTAAATTTGCGCCATCACCTGTCTCATCAACTTCAGTTAATTCGTCTTTTTTAGAAATATTACTTTTTTCACCATCAGCAATTAATTCACTACCATTTTTTAGCTCATCTTTATTATCAGGTTTCTCAATTTCTGGATTGTCAGTATCTTCGATCACAGTATCAACGGTGGATGTTACTTCACGAACTTTGATCGGATCTACATTTTCTTTTATTGCAGATTTCAAATTACTTTCTTGTTTACCCTGGTTATTAACCTCTTCCCGGTCAGCTTCCGCAGCTAAAAAATTTTCATAGGCTTTTTCTTCAGCTTTTAAAGCCTCACGGTCAGCGATGGGGATTTGATAATAATCAGGATGAATTTCTGAAAATGCCAAAAAGCCATGACGATTTCCACCATAATCCACGAAAGCAGCTTGTAACGATGGCTCAACCCTCGTAACTTTTGCTAAATAAATATTTCCAGCTAGTTGCCTTTTGTTTTGTGATTCAAAATCAAACTCTTCAACTTTATTTCCATCTACCACTACCACGCGCGTTTCTTCGGCATGATTGGCGTCTATAAGCATTTTTTTTGCCATTGTATCCACTTGCATCATTCAGCAGATTTCCAAAAGCCCGGAAAGGGCCGATATGATGTCTATTAATGACGACACGCAGAACTTGGGGGAGGCTAATAAGCCTGCCTTCTTCCAATCTTTCAACAAAAGCCGTTGTCATCGCGTTTCTATCTCCAACAGACATTAGTCTGTCACTACTGAACTAATATAACCACTGACGAGCAGTATAAAAGCTCTTTAAATGGGCTACTTGTAGCCATTTTCAGTCGCATTCTGTCATTATTAAGTGTGACTAGAAAATACGAAAAAACCTCGAGAAATTGATAAAAAGTACCAAATCACTTCCTTTATACTAATTACTAATTAGTATGGAATACAATGGCTAAAATTTACTACAATAAGTTCGGGTTTCATTATTCCGAATGCTTATTATAAAACCAAAACTTAATTCATATAATCTGCTCGTGTTAAGCTATACTTAGCCATTTTTTCGTTCAATGTACGCCTCGGCAAACAAAGTTCATCCATAACTTTCGTTATAGAGCCACGATGACGCCGCATAGTGTTATCTATTAACATGCGTTCAAATGCTTCTACATATTTTTTTAAATGCTTTCCTTCGGTTCCCACCGCCGGACTATCCTCATCACTTTCTGCCATTAACAACGAAGTAATTGTTCCAGTCCCACGCCGACTTTGTAGCACTGTTCGTTCTGCAATATTTATTAATTGTCTTACATTGCCTGGCCATGGTGCTTGCATTAACTGCGCTGCTTCTTGTGCAGAAACTTCTGGCGATTCACATCCGTACTCATCAGAAAATTGTTCTGCATACCTTGTGAAAATAGTTAAAATATCCTCTCCACGCCCTCGTAACGGCGGTAACTCAACACGCAGAGTAGCCAGACGGTAATATAAATCAGCTCTAAGCACATCTTGACACATTTTTTGTTGTGTCTGTAGGTTGCTAATGGCAATAATCCGGGTTTCTGACGGATCACCCTGTCTATTGATGGCCTTCAGCAATCGAGATTGCGCATGCATGCTCAGCATTTCTATATCTTCTAAAACTAGAGTACCTCCGCGCGCCGCTTCCATCACCGGAATTCTGTCCTCCTCTCCCACCGGGCCAAATAACTGACGTATTATTATAGTTTCTTCTTCTCCTGCACAGGGAAATATTATAAATTTTCTTTTGGCACGCGCTGAAACAGCATGAAGCGCATGGGCTACAAGAGACTTTCCAGTGCCAGTCTCTCCTTCAATAAGAACATGACCATCTGCTTGTCCAAGGTCCAATATATCTTCGCGTAAGCGTTCCATAACTCCACTAGCCCCAACCAGCTTTTCCATTATAGTTCTTCCAGAGGAAAGTTCGCGGCGTAATTGTCTATTCTCTAATACCAAGCGCCTTCTACTGGTCGCTCTTGTCGCCAGCGCAGTCATTTCATCAGGATTGAACGGCTTTTCCAGAAAATCAAACGCTCCCATACGCATTGCCTCTACAGCCATTGGGACATCACCATGTCCAGTGATCATGATAACAGGTAAGTTACTATCTATTCCTTTAATTCTTTTGAGAAACTGCATTCCATCCATCCCAGGCATTTTAATATCAGTCACTACAATTCCAGGATAATCATTACTTATATTTTTAAGCGCGTCAGTAGCACTTGCGAAAGTTTCAGTTTCAAATCCAGATAATGCCAACCACTGACTGATAGATTGCCGCATATCCTGTTCGTCATCCACTATTGCTACTTTTATGGCTTTGGCCATCTTAAGCTCCAATCTAAACCTTATTCAAAATTGGTAATATGACTTCAAATACTGCTCCTCTTGGCTCAGTATTACGCGCCACAAGTCGCCCACCCAAGTCTGTTACTATTCCTGACGAAATAGCCAATCCAAGTCCAACGCCATCACCAGGCTTTTTCGTTGTAAAAAAAGGCTCAAATAACTCTTTAAGATCAGTTATTCCTTCTCCATTATCCCGCACAGTCAAGTTAACACTCTCCTCCCCAATCAAAAGTATTTCTATTTCTGGTTTATTAATAGCGGATGTAGCGTCCAAAGCATTTCTCAATAAATTCACTATTACTTGTTCTAGCCTTAGTTGATCGCCCAATACCATGAGTGGTTCTTTTGGCAGTGTTTTTGACAATGAAATTTGTCGAGACTTTAATTGTGGTTCCATAATTGCCAAAGCACCATTTAGCGCTACCCCAACGTCAATAGGAATGAAATCCTCTCCTCCTTTGCGAGCATATGATTTNAGTTGCTGTGTAATTGCACTCATCCTNCCAATCAAATCATCAATTCTTTGAAACGAACTTAAAGCTTCNTCTGNCCGTTTGCGCTGCAGTAATAGTTTGGCACCAGCCAAATAAGTTTTCATGGCAGCAAGTGGTTGATTAAGCTCATGGCTAACGGCAGCCGACATTTCTCCAAGTGCAGCNAGTTTAGAAGATTGAGCNAANGTTTGTTCCGCTACCTNTAAATTTTTTTCTACCTTTTGCCTCTCNGATATCTCTCGTTGAAGTCGAATNTTAAGTTGCCTTAGACCCGCTGACTCTNTCTGAAAGAATAACGCACGNGTAAGAGTTTNTCGGGACAGTTGGTANAATGTTAAGGCTAAAAGTATNGAAAAACCCATTATTTCGATTGCCAATACAGAGTTAACTCTTTGTCGAACAANACCATAAGTTGTAAAAAGTACCATATTCCAGTCCCTAAANGGCACTCGTATTTCTTGNCGCATTACNGCTTTACCCTGCAAATANGCGTCTGCAGGAAGTGCGGTCCAGTCTTGGGTCGCTTGAATTGCACGCTCTATAGCGCTTGGGGCAGAACGTAATGAAAGGGCTTCTTTTTCAACAAGACCTACCCAGGACTTCTCGGTAGCAAGCAATATTGGACCTTTAGATGAAGAAACTATCACGGCATCTGAAATACCAGCCCAAGAAATTTGAAATTTCCGCAAATCAACCTCAACCACAATAAATCCTAAAGAATTGTTGTTAATTACTATTTTTCTTGAATAGGCGAATTCAAATGCTCCAGAATCTTTTTGATGAGTTGTAAAAACTGTCTCACTTGTTTCCGCAGCTTCTAAGAAATGAGGCAAATTAAGATGNTTTTCTCCGAGCCTATTTCTATCCGTCGCAGCAACAACACGACCATTGGAGTTCAGAAGAAAAATTGCAGCAGCACCAATTTCATCCACAAAGGATAACAAACGTTGACTTGTTCTTTGATAATCTTCCGAATTTAGTGCACCAATCAATTCAGCGTCACTGCCCAGCAAGCGGGGTACAATTGAATTTCGNTGTAATTCGCTAATCAAGTTACCTGAATATAATGCAAGTCGNAGCTGAGAACGCTGTAAGGTTGATTGAGTAAAGCGAGCGGTAAGTAATTGGTTTGTTATATATACGGTTCCAATTGCTATTAATAAAATTGCTAGCAGTGCTAAACGTAAACGCCAGGAAAGACTTACTCCTAGTATCTTATTACCTTCAAGTTTTTTGGTTGTAGAAGTCATCTAATTTAAACTAAGGTCAGTAAGCGTTCTACACAAGCTGGAGTAACNAACTTTAGTGAGAAAACCCTGCTAACGCGCGGAAAAACGCTTGCCCATCTGACGATCCAAAAGTATCCTCCATAGCTCTCTCAGGATGAGGCATCATCCCCAAAACCCGCCGATTAGTCGATAACACTCCAGCCACTCTACCAACAGATCCATTGATATTATCTGAATAACTAAACGCCACTCTATCTTCATCATACAAAGTTTCTATTTGACTATTTGGCAGAAAATAATTTCCATCGTGATGAGCAACTGGTATCTTTATTTTTGTGCCTTCTAGGTAATTTGTAGTATAAATGCTCGAGCTAGTTTCAACTATTAAATCAACTGTTTTACATATAAATCTCAGACTGGAGTTTCGAATNAGNGCACCAGGTATTAGNCCCATTTCTATAAGAATTTGAAAACCGTTACAAATACCCAAAACATACCCACCTCGATTNGCATGTTGNAAAACAGCACGACATATTGGGGATTGCGCTGCGATAGCACCACAACGCAAATAATCTCCAAAAGAAAATCCGCCAGGAATAGCAATTAAGTCTAGGTTTTTAGGGATATCTTGTTCTTTGTGCCAAATTGTCGACACCTGAATACCATTTTTGCGCATCGCAACGACTAAATCTCNGTCACAATTTGATCCTGGAAAAATAATTACTGCAGCCCGCATTAACTAATTTCTACCTTATAATCTTCGATAATTTCATTAACCAAAAGCTTTTTACACATCTCATCAATTCTTTTTGGATCAACGTCATCAGACAAGTTTAGTTCAATAACTTTTCCTTGAGTAACTTTTTCAATACCTGCAAATCCCAATCCCAAAAGTGCAGTATGTACCGCCTCTCCTTGTGGATCGAGTACGCCGTCTTTTAACATAATAGTGACCGTCGCTCTCATAGTCACATTCCCTGTTTTAATTGATTANCTTTGGTTTATTCATAGACGTAGTATTGTTAGGTAATACACCAAGCCTTCTTGCTACTTCGGTNTAAGCGTCAGTTAAACTGCCGAGTTCATGCCGAAAAACATCTTTATCAAGTTTTTCTCCCGTCTTAAGGTCCCANAATCGGCAGCTATCTGGGCTTATTTCATCTGCAACTACCAGACGCTGATAATCTTCCTCAAAAACCCGCCCAATTTCGATCTTAAAATCAGCTAAGCGAATTCCTACACCATACATAATTCCNGACAAAAAATCATTAACCCTTAAAGCCAAAGCTAACATATCATCCAATTCCTGTTGGCTAGCCCAATTAAAAGCGATGATATGTTCNTCAGAAACCAATGGNTCACCTAGGGAATCGTCTTTAAAACAAAACTCAACAATAGGACGAGGCAGAGCNACCCCCTCCTCTAAGCCTAGACGTTTTACAAGCGTACCAGCCGCATAATTACGAACAATCACTTCTAANGGTACAATCTCAACCGCCCTTATTAACTGCTCCCGCATATTAATTCTTTTTATTAAATGGGTTGGTATNCCTATTGNGTTTAANCCNGTCATNAAAAACTCTGACAAACGGTTATTTAGGACGCCCTTTCCATCAATAACATCTTTTTTNTCAGCATTAAAGGCGGTTGCATCATCTTTAAANTATTGGATTAATGTACTGGNATCAGGGCCTTCATAAAGTATCTTAGCTTTACCTTCATAAACTAACTTACGNCGTGCCATTTGAGTCTCCNNTGCCTTTCTCAGNTCTTATTCCAATGTNACTCAAGCAGCAAGCNNACTAATAATTTTTCNACAATAGTTTACCTATTGTTAATAATCATTACACACTGGNCATTTTCTTAAAAACGATCTCCCAGACNTGGNTCATTCNNNAAAAATNANCAACATGCANANNNGTACTGAGAACAACGTACCCACAAACCNGTTTAAACCAAAAAAATGATCAATATCATCAATGGTACTGAGAACAACGTACCCACAAATCTGCTTCATTCAAAAAAAATGAGAAAAACATTCATTAGCACTATGACTAAAAGGAATGATAAATTAAAATTCTATTATGAACTGGATCATGAAAGAAAACCATGGTGACATATGAACTCTAAATTACAAAATCCACTTCAAAAAATGCTTAATGATAGAGAATGGATACTTGCAGACGGGGCTACTGGTACAAATCTATTTAATATGGGGCTATCATCCGGGAATGCTCCAGAAATGTGGAACAGAACGGAGCCAAAAAAAATAAAGGCTCTGTATCAAAATAGCGTTGATGCTGGTTCAGATCTTTTTTTAACTAACTCCTTCGGTGGAAACCGATCACGCCTTAATTTACATGGGGTAGCAAATGACGCTGCCGCATTCTCACAATTGTCCGCAGAAATTGGTAGAGAGGTAGCAGATTTGTGCAGCCGATTAGTGATTGTAGCGGGTTCTGTAGGTCCTACAGGCGAGATAATGGAACCAATTGGAAAACTCTCATACCAAACTGCAGTGGAGATTTTTCATGAACAAGCGGAAAGCCTGAAGAAAGGTGGTGTTGACGTAGTTTGGGTTGAAACAATTTCAGACGCTAGCGAATTGAAAGCTGCTGCTGAGGCATTTTCCTTGGCTGATATTGAGTGCTGCAGTACAATGAGTTTTGATACAGCGGGACGAACAATGTTTGGAATTACTGCGCTTGATTTTGTAAAATTAATCTCAGAAATTCCAAACAAACCCCTGGCTATTGGTGCTAATTGCGGCGTTGGCGCGTCTGATATGCTCCGAACTATCCTGAGTATATCTTCATCTAAAAC
>NZVF01000006.1 GCA_002698165.1 Planktomarina sp.
CAAGAGTTACAAGATGGCCCAGCACCGCGCGGTGCGGGTGGCAATCGCCGTAACGAGCGTTAGGGAGAAAAAAAATGCTTCAGCCAAAGCGTTCAAAATTTCGTAANATGCATAAAGGTCGGATCCATGGNGAAGCTAAGGGTGGTAGCACTTTGAACTTNGGCTCTTTTGGTCTCAAGGCAATACAACCGGAGCGNATCACAGCACGACAGATCGAAGCTGCTCGAAGGGCTATGACACGACANATGAAACGACAAGGTCGGGTATGGATNAGGATTTTCCCAGATCTTCCTGTAACCTCAAAGCCAACCGAAGTTCGAATGGGTAAGGGCAAGGGTTCAGTTGATTTTTGGTCTGCCAAGGTTAAACCTGGCAGGGTTATGTTTGAAATAGACGGTGTATCAGATGTGGTAGCTCGTGAAGCTCTTCGCCTTGCTGCAATGAAATTGCCAATTAAAAGTCGAGTTGTAGTTCGCGAAGATTGGTAAGTAATGAGANACTTTAGTATCTCGTTCGNAATCAAAGCCCCTACCGNNTANNCGNTAGNGGCTTTTTAATTTANACTGTAATTAAAACTAACGCTGATCCTGTCCTCGTCGGCCATATTCATTGGCACCTCATGACGCAGCCAGCTCTCCCAGAGCATTANGTCACCANCTTTTGGCCAAGCATANACGAAATTNCATATTTCTTCGCGAGCNTCTTTNGTCCTGGGTGGNGCTGCCATCATCATGGCCAGACGAGGATCTTCAAATTTTATTGGGCTGGCACCATCGGGCATTGCCACATATGTGGTTCCACTNATTACTGAATGTGGGTGTATATGAGCTGTATGNATCCCACCAAATGGTAAGATATTGATCCAGAGGCTATCNAGCTGAATTTTTTTNTCGCCTAGGTCAAACTCTAAGTCTTNAATAAAATTATCCACATGAGTATTAAGTTCCTGCACAACATTTTTAAAAATTGGAAACCGCCATTCTAAATCGTTAAGAGACCCATAGCTGGTATAACCAGAAAAACTATTTTCNTCACACCATTTTTGACCAGCTTCATCNTCTGCAGCGATTGTTAGACAAGATTTTTCCAACTCCATATTATTAATAGAATTTGACGATTTTGATAAAGTATCTTGATAAATGCGGGTTGCAAAAAGTGTTTTAATATTAGCCATTATTTTTATTAACTTGATAGCTTCTATAATGCGAGTAATAAAANCTATATGAAAGCGTCCTAACTAGTAGAGTTTTACTATTTACTAAAAATAATCAAAAGGNCCTTNAAATATTTGATTTAGGGGTTGCTAAGGGATGACTTACGATTTACTGGACGACCTTGTTGAAGCCTCCACCGGATTTAGGGTAACCTCAAAAGAGCCTTCCGGTGATGTTGAAAGGATAAGGCAATGGATGCCAATGAGCTTCGGGAAAAAAACCCGGATCAGCTACAGGAAGANCTTGTTTCTTTAAAGAAAGAAGCTTTNAANCTNCGCTTCCAACAAGCGACTGGGCAGATTGAAAATACAGCNCGCATGCGTCAAGTGAGGCGTAGTGTTGCTCGAGTTAATACAATTTTAAATCAAAAAGCGGCTGCTGCCGTNGGCGGGGAGTGAGTTATATGCCTAAAAGAGTACTATCAGGCGTANTTACTTCAAATCAGAATGCTCAAACTGTGACGGTTTCTGTTGAGCGTCGCTTCAAACACCCGTTACTTCAAAAAACGGTNCGTAAATCAAAGAAATACAGAGCGCATGANGAAAAGAATTCTTTCAGTGTAGGCGATATTGTCAGGATACANGAATGCGCTCCAAAGTCTAAAACTAAACGCTGGGAAGTTATTGCAGAATAACTTTATAGTTTAATCGAAACCCTGGGGAGTACGCTAAAATGCGCCCCATAGGTCGGGAGTAAAAATATGATCCAGATGCAAACCAATCTAGATGTGGCTGATAATAGTGGCGCTCGCCGCGTTCAGTGNATCAAGGTTTTAGGTGGTTCCAAACGTAAATATGCATCCGTAGGTGACGTTATCGTCGTGTCTGTAAAGGAAGCCATACCACGTGGACGCGTTAAAAAGGGTGATGTACGAAAAGCTGTTGTTGTTAGAACTTCCAAGGAAGTCCGACGCGAAGATGGTACCGCTATTCGNTTTGACCGCAACGCTGCTGTTATCTTAAATAATACAAATGAGCCAATTGGTACGCGTATTTTTGGGCCAGTGGTTCGGGAANTGCGCAGNAAAAACTTTATGAAAATTATATCACTTGCGCCGGAGGTCCTTTGATATGGCTGCAAAATTAAAAAAAGGCGACAAGGTAATAGTGTTATCAGGAAAAGATAAAGGAAAGCAGGGAGAAATATCTTCTGTAAACCCGTCTTNAGGTAAAGCTGTTGTTGACGGAGTAAATATGGCAATTCGGCATACAAAGCAGACCCAGGCTGATCAGGGTGGCCGCATTCCACGGGCTGTTCCTATCCAACTGTCTAACTTGGCATTAGTTGACAGTAAGGGAAAAGCTACAAGAGTTGGGTTTCGTGAAGAAGATGGAAAGAAAGTACGATTTGCTAAAACAACAGGGGAGGCGGTATAATGTTGGATACATCAAGTTACACTCCGCGTCTCAAGACACTATATAACTCNCANATTAAAGCGGCCATGAGAGAAGAGTTTGGCTATAAAAATGATATGATGATCCCAAGATTAGACAAGATAGTGCTGAACATGGGTATCGGAGAAGCTACTAAAGACACAAAAAAAGTAAAGCANGCGCAAGAAGCTTTGACACTTATTGCTGGACAAAAGGCTGTGGTGACTAAAGCTAAAAATTCCATAGCTGGATTTCGGGTGCGTGAAGACATGCCANTAGGCACAAAGGTGACTTTGCGTGGAGATCGTATGTATGAATTCATGGATCGTNTAACCACTATAGCTTTGCCACGCGTTCGGGATTTTAGAGGTGTTAAAGTTTCGTCGTTNGATGGCCGTGGTAATTATGCAATGGGTCTGAAGGAACACATCGTCTTCCCAGAAATCGACTTTGATTCAGTTGTTGATATGCTGGGTATGGACATAATCATCTGCACTGATGCTAAATCAGATGCGGAAGCCAAAGCGCTGTTGAAGCATTTCAACATGCCTTTTAACAATTAGGATTGNGATATGGCTAAAAAATCAATGATAGCTCGAGAAGTAAAGCGTCAAAANTTGGTGGCAAAACATGCCACAAAGCGTGCAGAACTAAAAGGTATTGCCCGCGATGTATCTCGCCCAATGGAAGAACGCTTTAAGGCGCAGCTTAAGCTCGCAAAATTGCCGCGTAATTCATCTGCAACAAGACTTCATAACCGCTGTCAGCTCACCGGCCGNCCCCACGCTTATTATCGTAAGNTGAAGGTTAGTCGGATTGCGCTTCGGGAACTTGGCACAGCAGGCCAAATCCCCGGTATGGTTAAGTCAAGCTGGTAGGGAGTTAAAANATGAATGATCCTATTGGAGATATGTTGACACGAATTCGTAACGCGTCGTTGCGNGGCAAAAGCACTGTGGAAACGCCCGCTTCAAAACTACGTGCGTGGGTGCTGGATGTGCTTGCTGATGAAGGCTACATCCGTGGTTATGAAAANNGCACTGGTAAAGATGGTCACCCAGTGATTGAAATTAGTCTAAAATATTATGATGGTACGCCTGTTATTCGCGAAGTTAAGCGGGTCTCAAAGCCTGGCCGCCGGGTATATTTAGGCATGAAAGACATTCCAGTAGTCCGACAGGGCTTAGGAGTGTCGATTGTCTCCACCTCAATGGGTGTGATGTCGGATGCTAANGCACGAGCCAAAAATGTTGGTGGCGAAGTGCTTTGCACGGTCTTTTAAGGAGTAAGGTATGTCTCGTATTGGTAAAAAACCGGTCGGGCTTCCCTCAGGTGTTTCGGCATCTGTGTCTGGCCAGACCATAGAAGTTAANGGTCCAAAAGCCACTCGAAGCTTTACCGCCGCTGACGATGTAACTATTATCGTTAATGAAAATAATGTCTCCGTGGAGCCCCGTGGAAAATCCAAGCGTGCTAGGCAGCAGTGGGGTATGAGCCGAACAATGATTNCAAACATGGTAACAGGTGTATCNTCTGGGTTTAAAAAAGAACTTGAAATTAANGGTGTTGGCTATAGGGCACAGGTGCAGGGAANTNTCTTAAAGTTATCTCTAGGGTATAGTCACGATGTTAATTTTGATATTCCCCAAGGTGTGACTGTAACGGCAGCAAAACCAACAGAAATTGCAGTAGAGGGAACTGATGAACAATTGGTTGGACAAGTAGCCGCAAATATCCGCGAATGGAGAAAACCTGAGCCTTANAAAGGCAAAGGTATTAAGTATAAAGACGAGTATATCTTCCGTAAAGAAGGTAAGAAAAAGTAGGGAACTGGGACATGGCAAACAGCAAAAGAACAACGTTTCTAAAGCGCCGCTTGCGCGTTCGAAACAAGTTGCGGAAAATTAATACTGGCAAACCTCGGTTGTCAGTTCACCGTTCGTCTAAAAACATTTCGGTTCAAGTGATTGATGATTCAAAAGGCGTTACTTTGGCATCNGCATCAACTTTAGAAAAAGACTTAGGTCTGANTGGAAAAAATAACATAGAAGCTTCGTCAAAAGTGGGGTCTACGATAGCTGAGCGTGCAAAAAAAGTGGGCGTGGAGAAAGTCCTGTTTGATCGNGGNGGCTGTCTNTTTCATGGGAAAGTCAAGGCACTTGCTGANGCAGCCCGTGAGGGNGGNTTAAAATTTTAGATTTTTGCAGGTGGNCAAAAAGNGCACCTCGATGATGCCGCAACGGTTGTTGACGAGCATTGTTTTTAGATAGGGCTCTGTTTGCCCAAAACTCAGGAGGCCCGAATGGCTGAAAGAAATAATCAGCGTGGTAACCGCAGAGACCGCGAAGAAACACCAGAATTCTCAGACCGCTTAGTTGCGATTAATCGGGTGTCGAAAACAGTAAAAGGTGGTAAACGTTTTGGTTTTGCNGCCCTAGTTGTTGTAGGCGATCAGAAAGGTCGAGTAGGTTTTGGTAAGGGCAAAGCNAAAGAGGTGCCAGAGGCAATTCGAAAAGCTACAGAACAGGCCAAACGCCAAATAATTAGGGTCCCTCTTCGTGAGGGTCGAACTTTACATCACGACATGGAAGGCCGACATGGTGCTGGTAAAGTTGTGATGCGGACTGCGCCACAGGGAACTGGGATCATTGCTGGTGGACCGATGCGTGCTGTTTTTGAAATGCTAGGGCTTCAGGATGTAGTTGCTAAATCAATNGGATCTCAAAATCCGTATAATATGATCCGTGCTACAATGAATGGATTGCAAAAAGAGAGTAGTCCACGAATGGTTGCTCANCGTC
This sequence comes from Planktomarina sp., assembly GCA_002698165.1. GTDB lineage: Bacteria > Pseudomonadota > Alphaproteobacteria > Rhodobacterales > Rhodobacteraceae > Planktomarina. Next base: position 5,389 of record NZVF01000006.1, read on the forward strand.
GAGGTAAGAAAGTTGCGGATATCCTTAACAAAGGTAATCCAACCGTTGCTGACGCGGAACCAGTAGAAGCTTTGGGAGCTAAATAATGGCTAAGACTATAGTTGTAAAACAAATCGGTTCGCCAATTCGTCGTCCTAATAAACAACGTCAGACTCTAATAGGGCTGGGTCTTAATAAAATGAATCGNACAAAGGAGTTAGAGGACACCCCCTCTGTTCGTGGTATGGTTAATAAAATACCGCACATGGTTAAGATTATTGAAGAAAAAGGATAGTTTAGGTATCCAATATATTGATAGGNACTTCAAAGAATATAAAAGAATTAGCGTTATTTTTAAAATGAGCTGTGCTTTTGAACCCGATTTAATCGCGTCATAATAGCCAAAGCAGATCGTATACTGNTAAAAAACATAACTAAGCTGAGGTTGGCCCGCTTACGCTTCAGGGGTCACATCCGGCAAAGGAGAAGCGAAATGAGATTAAATGAACTGCGCGANAACCCTGGCGCTACTAAAACGAAAAAAAGGATNGGTCGTGGTCCAGGTTCTGGTAAAGGTAAAACGGCTGGACGTGGCTTAAAAGGCCAAAAATCCCGTTCAGGTGTAGCAATCAAGGGCTACGAGGGTGGGCAAATGCCTTTGTACCAAAGGTTGCCAAAGAGAGGTTTTAACAAACCAAATCGTAAATCTTATGCTGTGGTTAATTTAGGTATTATTCAGAAATTTATTGATGCTGGTAAGTTAGCCAATGAAATAACAGAAGATAGNCTTGTAGAATCGGGNGTGGTTCGTCGTAAACTTGATGGCGTTCGCATTTTAGCAAAAGGTACTCTATCTGCAAAAATAAAAATTAGCGTTACTGGNGCATCTGTTGCAGCCAAAGCAGCAGTAGAAGCTTTAGGTGGTTCAATAACNGTTATCCCTTTGCTAACTGAAAAAGGTTAGGTGGTTGCGAGTAGATAACAAGCTTCTTACATAAGTGTAAGTTCTCAAGAGCCACAAGGGAGAACTCCTTTGTTGGTGATCTTATTTTAGGGAGTTAAAAGATGGCATCTGCCGCTGAACAAATGGCCGCAAACTTAAGCTGGGGCACGCTAGGAAAAGCAACGGAGCTTCGTCAGCGTATTTTTTTCACNGTTGGTCTTTTAATCGTNTATCGCGTTGGAACTTACATTCCAGTACCGGGTATTGATGGAATTGCTTTNCAACAATTCATGGATCAGGCCGCTTCGGGTATTGGGGGCGTACTTTCTATGTTTACTGGTGGAGCANTGGCAAGAATGGGCATCTTTGCTCTGGGTATTATGCCCTATATTTCTGCATCAATTATCGTACANCTCCTTGGTGCTATGTGGGAGCCGTTAAAACAACTNAAAAAAGAAGGTGANCTNGGCCGTAAAAAAATCAATCAATATACGCGTTATGGCACGGTTCTTCTCGCTACTTTTCAAGCATATGGTTTGGGCGTAAGTTTACAAGCNGGTGATTTGGCATCTGATCCAGGTTTCTTTTTTATTGCAAGCTGTGTGATTACACTAGTTGGTGGTACAATGTTCTTGATGTGGTTGGGAGAGCAAATTACAGCAAGGGGTATTGGAAACGGTATTTCACTAATTATTTTTGTGGGCATCATCGCCGAATTACCTGCGGCCTTTGGTCAGTTTTTTACCCAAGGACGTTCAGGTGCAATTGGGACCGGAACAATGTTGGGTGTTATGGCAATGCTAATGATAACATTAGGGTTTGTTGTTTTTATGGAACGCAGTCTACGAAAAATTCATATACAGTATCCCCGGCGCCAAGTTGGTATGAAAACGTATGATGGTGGCTCAAGTCATCTGCCAATTAAAGTAAATCCTGCGGGAGTAATTCCNGCNATTTTTGCCTCAGCTCTTTTATTACTNCCAACAACCCTTGCGACTTTTTCTGGCGGACANTCAGGGCCCTTAATGTCGACAGTTTTAGCTTACTTTGGTCCAGGGCAACCAGCTTACTTAGCATTCTTTACTACGATGATCGTCTTCTTTACTTATTTTTATACACGTGAAGTGTCTTTTAAAACAGATGAAGTAGCTGATAATCTCAAAAATCAAAATGGATTTGTACCAGGAATCCGTCCAGGCTTAAAAACAGCTGAATACCTTGATTATGTTGTTACAAGGGTCCTTGTCTTGGGTTCTGGCTATCTCGCTCTGGTATGTTTAGTTCCAGAAGTTCTACGTAGCCAATTTGCAATTACGGCTTATTTTGGGGGTACTTCCATATTAATTATCGTCTCTGTTGGAATGGACACGATCCAGCAAGTTCAATCGCACTTNCTTGCTCATCAATATGAGGGTTTGCTTGAAAAATCGCAGCTACGTGGAAAGCGCCGTGGAAGAAAAGGTGGAGTTACGCGGCGATGAACATTATTTTGCTTGGGCCGCCAGGTGGTGGCAAAGGTACACAAGCCAAAATNTTAGTTGAAGAACGTAACATGGTGCANTTATCNACTGGNGATATGCTTCGTGCTGCNAAGACATCTGGTANTGAAATGGGTAAAAAAGTAGCTGCAGTAATGGATGCAGGAGAATTAGTTACNGATGAGATTGTAATAGANCTTATTGCTGAGCAATTGGATGAAAATACGTCTAGTGGATTTATTTTTGATGGATTTCCTCGCACTTTAGCACAAGCGGACGCATTAGCGGCATTGCTGAATGCGAAAGGTNCANCATTAGATCATGTAATTGAAATGCAAGTAGACGACACGGCTTTAGTAAAGCGCATTACAGCTCGATCTACCTGTGGCAACTGCGGCGAGGGATANAATGACATTTTTAAGCCAATTCCTCCTGATGGGCGTTGTGNTAAATGTGGTGGTGCAGATTTTAAGCGTCGTACTGATGATAATGAGGAGAGTTTCAGGATCCGTTTGATGGGCTATTATAAAGAAACATCCCCTCTGATTGGGTATTACTATGCAAAAGATTTACTTAGTTCAGTAAACGGTCTTGCAGAAATAAAAGAAGTTAAAGAGTCCATTTTACGAGTAATTGAGTAGGCTCTTGACCTTCAGAGCAAACACCCATACTGCACGCTATCTGTCGAGAGAGAATCATTCGATTAAAACGTTGGTTTGGTTCGCTTTGACACAGGGATTGTAGGTTTACTCTTACAACTCTTATCTGTGAAAAAAGGTTCCGGTTTTACGGAACCGCAGTTGAAAAGGAATATATCGTGGCACGTATAGCCGGCGTAAATATACCAACTAATAAACGAGTGCCTATTGCACTAACTTACATCACCGGAATTGGCNTTTCATCGGCNAAATTAATTTGNTCTGCTGTAAAAATAGATGAATCTCGNCGNGTTAATGAACTTAGCGACACGGAAACNATTGCAATTCGAGAGNACATTGACGCGACNTANANTGTNGAAGGAGATTTGCGNCGTGATGTAACGATGAATATTAAACGTTTGATGGATTTNGGTTGTTATCGTGGATTGCGTCACCGNCGTAATCTTCCAGTACGTGGGCAGCGTACCCACACNAATGCTCGGACGCGTAAGGGCCCAGCGAGGGCAATCGCTGGTAAGAAGAAGTAAGGGTTTACAAATGGCACGTGAAAAAAAAGCGCCAAAGCGCAAAGAACGAAAAAACATAGCGGCCGGTGTGGCGCATGTTAATAGCTCATTTAATAATACAAAAATCCTAATATCTGATGTTCAAGGAAATGCAATTGCTTGGTCATCGTCTGGGACTATGGGGTTTAAAGGGTCTCGGAAATCGACACCATATGCCGCTCAGATGGCTGCGGAAGATGTGGGTAAAAAGGCTCAAGACCATGGTGTGAAAACTCTTGAAGTGGAAGTTCAAGGGCCCGGATCAGGCAGAGAAAGTGCCCTACGTGCTTTAGCTGCAATAGGTTTTAATATTACATCAATCCGCGATGTCACTCCTATGGCACATAACGGATGCCGCCCACCAAAGCGTCGTCGCGTATAATTTTTCAACCCTAAGGTTTTGGCTCGACGGCCTGTCCTTAGGTAATTTTTACCTCGAGCGTCTTTGTTTTAGGACATGGAGCAAAGACAAGAATGGAGGACCGCATGATCCATAAGAACTGGGCAGAACTGATTAAGCCACAGCAACTAGAAGCCAAGCCGGGAAACGATCCTAGCCGCCAAGGGACACTAATAGCTGAACCACTTGAGCGTGGCTTTGGTCTTACTTTAGGAAACGCGTTAAGGCGTATACTCATGTCATCTTTGCAGGGCTCTGCCATTACAAGTGTACAAATTGATAACGTTTTGCATGAATTTTCTAGTGTTGCTGGTGTGCGGGAAGATGTCACTGACATCATCCTGAATTTAAAAGGTGTATCAGTAAGCATGGAAGTTGAAGGCACTAAACGTTTAACGGTACAGGCCAAAGGGCCTGGAATCGTAACGGCTGGAAATATTGTGGAATCTGCTGATATAGAAATTCTGAACAAAGAACACGTTTTATGTCATCTTGATGAAGGCGCGGATTTGTTTATGGAACTCACTGTAAGTACAGGTAAAGGATACGTGGCGGCAGAAAAAAATAGGCCTGAGGATGCGCCTATCGGACTGATACCAATTGACGCTATATTCTCACCTGTAAAAAAAGTGAGCTACGACGTTCAACCTACCCGTGAAGGGCAGGTTTTGGATTATGATAAACTGACCATGAAAATCGAAACAGACGGTTCCTTAACACCTGATGATGCTTTGGCGTATGCTGCGCGAATTTTGCAGGACCAACTTTCAATATTTGTTAACTTCGATGAACCTGAAAGTGATAATGCTGACTCCGAAGACGATGGTTTAGAGTTTAATCCTTTATTATTGAAAAAGGTAGATGAGCTAGAGTTATCCGTACGCTCTGCTAACTGCCTTAAGAATGATAATATCGTTTATATTGGTGATTTAATCCAAAAAACAGAGGCAGAGATGTTGCGCACTCCAAACTTTGGTCGCAAATCATTAAATGAGATTAAAGAAGTTCTGTCTGGAATGGGCTTGCATTTAGGTATGGATGTAGAAGACTGGCCACCTGATAATATTGAAGACTTAGCCAAAAGACTTGAAGATAACTTTTAATAATTGGGTGGGCTGCCATCTTTATTAATGCTGGGCAATAATGCCCCAATAGGGAGGGGTTCACTCGCATGAACCTCCAGACAAAGAAAAATGTAAACGGAGAAACAAAATGCGCCATGCACGTGGTTACCGCCGCCTGAACAGGACCCATGAACATCGAAAGGCTATGTTTGCTAACATGGCTGGTTCTTTGATTGAACATGAGCAGATAAAGACTACTTTGCCAAAAGCGAAAGAGTTGAAATCGATCATTGAAAAGCTCGTAACTTTGGGTAAGCGCGGGGATGATCATGCTCGCCGTCAAGCGATGAGTAGATTAAAGCAGCACATGCACGTGACAAAATTGTTTGACGTTTTGGGCCCGCGCTATGCGGAAAGAAATGGTGGCTATGTGCGCGTTCTTAAGGCTGGGTTTAGGTATGGTGATATGGCGCCGATGGCTATTATTGAATTTGTTGATCGTGACGTGGAAGCAAAAGGTTCTGCAGATAAAGCTCGTTTAGAGGCCGTAGAAGAATAAATTAAATTGATTTAAAAATTTTGATTAGCTTCGGTGTAAGCCGGGGCTTTTTTATTATGTCGTAAAGATGTAAAAACCGACGATATAATATTTCAAAATTATAAACAAAATAAAATAAATAAATAAAATTATCTATTTAAATGCATGGCTTCAAAAGCCATAAGAGTATTTTGTATTATAAGTGTTAAAAGAATATTTAATAATCAGTACCAATATACTGCTAGTAGGTTAGCCCAAATACTGGGCTTTGGGATCTAGGATACATTTTATGACGGACCTTTTTGGTACTTTGAAAGATAGATTCATAACTAACCAAACGTTACGGCCATTGGCAGACAAGCTGCGGCCACAAACATTGAGCGAAGTTGTTGGTCAACGTAAAATCTTAGGTTCAACTGCTCCGTTGTCGACTATGTTGGCTTCAAATACANTAAGTTCTATAGTATTTTGGGGACCNCCAGGTGTTGGTAAAACAACAATTGCTCGGTTACTTGCCCAAGAAACAAATTTATATTTNATACAAATAAGNGCTATTTTCAGCGGCGTAACGGAGTTNCGCAAAGTATTTGATGCTGCAAAAATTCGANANCAAAATGGGCAGAGAACTTTGCTTTTTGTAGATGAAATCCACCGTTTTAATAAAGCGCAACAGGATAGCTTTTTACCGCTGATGGAGAATGGCACTATCATCTTAGTTGGTGCAACAACTGAAAANCCTTCTTTTGAATTGAATGCAGCATTGTTATCGCGTTCACAAGTTATGGTTTTAGAGCGCCTTTCATTTGATGATTTAGAGCTATTACTTAAGAGAGTTGAGAAACAAGAAAAAGTTTCNTTACCTCTAGAACCTGAGGCGCGCATTAGTCTAATTGAAATGGCTGATGGAGACGGCCGTAGCCTCCTAAATTTGATTGAGCAGATTATAGCTTGGAAAGTAGAGGTGCCACTAAGCCAAGCAGACATTGCTGAACGCTTGATGAAGCGAGCAGCTATTTATGACAAATCTGGTGACAGCCATTACAATCTTATTTCAGCACTGCATAAATCTGTTCGTGGTTCAGACCCTGATGCTGCGCTTTATTGGTTTTCTCGAATGCTGGAAGGTGGTGAGGACCCACGATATNTNGCGCGCCGCATAACNCGAATGGCAATTGAAGATATTGGANTAGCGGANCCCAAAGCGCAGGAGATTTGTATCCAATCATGGCAAGTTTATGAAAGATTAGGCAGTCCTGAAGGAGAGTTAGCTTTAGCTCAAGCTATTATTTACTTGGCTTTAGCGCCCAAATCAAACGCTTCCTATAATGCATATAAAGCTGCAGTGCAGGACTCGAAAAGCTCAGCATCCAGCCCACCCCCTAAACACATATTAAANGCACCCACCGAATTAATGCGCNATCAAGGTTNTGGCGATGGNTATGCTTATGATCANGATTCTGAAGATGGNTTTTCAGGNCAANATTATTTTCCCNATGGAATGGAAAGNCCTAAATACTATTCACCAGTTGAGCGCGGATTTGAGCGTGAATTAAACAAAAGGCTCTCCTATTTTAAAAAACTTCGTACNAAGCGTGACAGTTGACAATTCTNTCTTAGCGGCACATTTCAAAGCCATGCTTATGACAACNATACAGGTCGCNATTGGTGGGGCTATTGGTGCTGNNCTNAGGTTCTTAGTTGGGGTAGGGTTANTACGTTTGTACAGCCCTGGATTCCCCATATCAGTACTANTTGTAAATGTTNTTGGNTCCTTCNTAATGGGCTTTTTTGTGGTANCCTTNATACAGCGTGGGGGTGAGATGNTGAACCCTTTCTTTGTNACTGGCTTACTNGGNGGNTTTACTACTTTTTCTGCTTTCTCTCTCGAAGCGGTTAACTTGTTTGAACAAGGTGCTGTTAGTCANAGTATTGCCTATATTNTTATGTCAGTTGTATTTTCNATNNNAGGCTTGATATTTGGTTCTATGCTNGCGCGAGTGATATGGTTATGAGNCGTGTGCAACTCTTGGAGGTTTGTGTTGGCGANGGGGACCAGCGTTTAGATCGTTGGTTTCGACGTCAATTTCCACAAGTCCAGCAAGGGCAGATAGAGAAGATGTGTCGTAAGGGTGACATTCGTGTGGATGGTGGCCGTGTNAAAACAAATTCGCGGGTTGAAGTGGGCCAGATCGTACGGATCCCACCTCTACCTGATACCCCTGCGCCTGCACTCGTTGATAAAAAAATTAGTGACGCAGATAAAAAAATGATCNAAGAAAGCGTTATTTATCGTGATGACGACATAATNGTTTTGAACAAGCCNGCAGGATTGCCCGTCCAAGGGGGCAGTAAGCAGTTTCGTCACGTAGATGGACTNACTCCNGCTTTGCGATTTGGTNATAACGAAAACCCTCGGCTAGTTCATCGTCTAGATAAGGATACTTCGGGTGTTTTGATATTAGGCCGGACGCGTCAAATTTCAGCGTCTNTAGCAGAGGCTTTTCGACATCATGCTACTCGCAAAATATACTGGGCTGTGGTTGCTGGAGTGCCGCACCCTAAAATGGGTACCATCAAATATGGGTTGGTTAAATCAGGTGGTCATGGTGCAGCTGGTGAAGGTGAAAAAATGCGCTGTCTGCATCCAAATGAAATCACCACTACTCCTGGAGCAAAACGAGCCACAACGGACTATGCTGTTTTGGCACCTCTGGGAAGTCGCGCTGCGTGGATAGCCTTAGTTCCAATTACTGGTCGCACTCACCAATTACGAGCACANATGGCAGAAATGGGTCATCCGATCGTGGGCGATGGAAAGTATGGTGGATCTGGACAAGAAAACCTTGGCCATGGGTGGGGTGCGCAACTTGGTGGCGACATTAGTAAAAAGATGCATCTCCACGCTAGGCACTTAAAACTAGAGCACCCGACTACAAAAGCTATTTTAGAGTTTACTGCTCCTTTNCCTGAACACATGCAACGTACTTGGGATCAGATGCAATGGNACCCAAGGGACGTGGAGCTTGATCCTTTTGAGACATACGAATGATTGCGCCGTTAACGTTGGTTTTATTTGACGTCGACGGAACTCTTATTGATAGTCAGGAGCATATTTTGAGGGGTATGGAAATTGCTTTTACAGAAAATGAGATACAGCTACCGAGTAAAAAAAGAATTTTAGCAACTGTGGGTTTATCTCTTTTTGAAACTTTTAATGAGTTATGTCCTGATGAGAACGAGAACAAACGCCAAGATTTAATCAGGATCTATAAAAATAGTTTTGCATCTATNAGAAGAAAAATGCTTCCTNCTCCACTTTATCCAGGAGNTTTGGATTGCTTAAACAGTTTGAGAAATANTGATTCATATGTNCTTGGTATTGCAACAGGNAAATCGAGACGTGGACTGGATCATATTTTAGNAANCCCAGATCTTTCTGGTCGNTTTNTGACCGAGCAAGTATCTGATAANCATCCATCAAAACCNCATCCATCAATGGCTCAACGCGCTATGTCTGAAGNTGGCGCANCACGGGGTGTGATGATCGGTGANACAACATACGATATGGAGATGGGTNGGACTGCTGGGTTGAAAACNATTGGTGTTTCNTGGGGCTACCATTCGGGTGCTTCATTNNTGAAAAATGCAGACTTGGTAGTGAATAACTTTGAAAATCTANTGCCTGCGATTTTAGAAATTTGGAATGATTAATGAGTACTTGGGCCGTTAAAAGGTTTTGGAAAGNGGCTACGGTTGAGCAACGTGACGATGAGTATGTTGTTTTGCTAGATGGAAAGATCATCAAAACCCCNGCAAAGAAAACCTTAAAACTACCCAATAGAGTGATGGCTCAGGAAATTGCGGATGAGTGGCTGTCCCAAGANAAAAAAATTGATCCTAATTCGATGCCAAATACCCGTTCCGCNAATGCTTCAATAGACAAGGTAGCACCAAAAAAATCAGAAGTTGTAGATATGATATCAGCCTATGGCGAGGATGACCTNTTGTGTTATCGAGCTNCAGGGCCAAAAGAACTTGTTGATCGCCAGTCAGCAACCTGGGATCCTATTTTGAGTTGGGCGGCATCAGAGTTTGCAGCNCCGTTGATCACTGTTGAGGGAATAATGCATATGGACCAGCCATCAAATTCTATATCTAATCTGAAAAGTCAGGTGAGANCGCAAACNGAATTTCAATTAACAGCATTGCATGACNTGGTGAGNATTTCTGGCTCACTCATTATAGGACTTGCAGCTCAAAAAGNAGCATACCCAATTGAGAAATTATGGGAATGGTCGCGTCTNGATGAANNTTGGCAAATTGAAAAATGGGGCAAAGATGAAGATGCTGAGGCGACTGCNGCCTTGAAGCANGCNTCATTTTATCATGCAAACCGATTCTTTCAACTNNCCTCAACAAATTAGGTTGTTGAAAATATTCTACTCAAATATGCTGTAAAAANTAAGTNAAAAGTATGTTTTTTCCATAAAATCAACAGATTCATTGACACTTCTCTTGACCTTGGGCGCATAAACTGGCCATGATCTNTGCTATCGTAAAGGTGAACCTTTACATTAACGCCGATCAAGATGATTGGATTAGACTGTCCTGATTAGGACGGANAATAAGATGAGGTGAAATATGAAAAAAACCGTACTTTTCGGTGCACTGACCGTTGTTGGCTTAGCAGCTGGCGTGGCTTCTGCTGGCACCCTCGACGATGTTAAAGCTCGTGGTAAACTTAACTGTGGTGTGAGCACTGGTGTTCCAGGTTTTGCACAACCAGACGCTAATGGTGTGTGGCAGGGTTTTGATATCGCGGTATGTCGCGCAGTTGCTGCGGCAGTTCTTGATGATTCAGACGCGATTGAGTTTGTACCAACCACTGGTAAAACTCGCTTTACTGCGTTAGCTTCAGGTGAGATTGATATGTTGGCTCGTAATACTACCTGGACATTCAGCCGTGACGTTGACCTGAAGTTTGAATTTGTTGGTGTTAATTATTATGATGGACAAGGCTTCATGGTTAAGGCCTCTACTGGCATAACTTCAGCCAAAAGCCCAGACATCGACGGTGTTACAGTATGTATCCAAACTGGTACAACAACTGAGCTTAACCTCGCAGATCACTTTCGNTCAATTGGTATGAGCTACGAAGCACTTCCAGTGGAGTCTGGTTCTGAGGCAGTTACTCAGTATATGGCTGGNGCATGTGATATGTTTACTACCGACCGTTCNGCACTTGCTGCGCGTCGTGCAAACATGGAAACTCCAGAAGATCACGTGTTGCTTCCNGAGATCATTTCAAAAGAACCGCTTGGCCCACTAGTTCGTCATGGTGACAACAACTGGGGTGACGTGGTGCGTTGGACTTTGAACGCTTTGATTACAGCTGAGGAGCTGGGCGTGACAAAGGGTAATGTTGCAGAAATGTCAAAAGGAACAAACAACCCAGAAATGAACCGTCTATTAGGTTCAGAAGGAAATNTGGGTGAGCAGTTGGGCTTGGATGCTGATTGGGCTCATAGAGCTATCGCAGTCGCTGGAAATTACGGCGAGATCTTTGAATCCAATATTGGTTCTGGAACTATTATTGGCTTAGCTCGGGGCGTTAACTCCAAGTGGACAGACGGTGGTCTGATCTACTCTCCTCCTTTCCGTTAATAATTAAATATAATATCAAAGGGCGCGTTTGGGCGCCCTTTGATCATATTATTCCTTAGCAAATTCTTTAATCAGCCAATAATTTTAGATGGCAGCCACAGGTTTTAATTTTTAATGTCCACAGTTAATCCTCCAGAGCGAAGAAGCTTTCGACTGTCAATGCTGCTTAANGATAAGCGTTATAGGTCTTATACATTTCAATTTTTTGCTCTTTTTGTATTAATTTGCATTATTGCTTATTTAGGTAAAAACTTAGTCGAAAACCTAGCAGTAGCTGGACTAAATATTTCATATGGGTTTTTGAATGAAGCTTCAGGTTACGATATCAACCAAAGGCTTATTGAATACAATAGCCAGTCCAGCCACCTTCGAGCTGCTTTTGTAGGAGTACTTAATACACTTCTAGTTGCGTTCTTGGGGTGTATCACGGCAACAGTATTAGGAATTACTGCGGGAATATTGAGGCTATCTAACAATTGGATCGTNGCAAAANTGATGATGATCTATGTGGAAATATTTCGCAATGTACCGGTCCTGATATGGATCTTGATTATNAATTCGATTTTCCTTGCCATATTACCACAGCCCCGAGCTTTTAGAGGNGAAAATCCTGAAGCTTCCATGTTGTGGGATATGTTTGCNTTNACNGGNCGTGGGTTTTATACGCCCAAACCACTATTCTTTGAAGGATCCATGNTTGTNATTGGGACCTTTATACTGTCNATAGTAGCNNTATTCNTTGTGCGCCGCTATGCGCGTCAAAAGCTTTATTCNGAAGGCAAGTTAATCAACACATTTTGGCCAAANCTTGCNATATTNTTTGTTCCAACGGTACTGGTCTTTTANGTTCTTGGCAGCCCAATTGGTCTCGAATACCCAGAATTAAAAGGTTTTAATTTNAAAGGTGGCGTTTACGCTCGCGGGTCTTTGATTTCTCTTTGGTTTGCTCTGTCGATTTACACGGGTGCATTCATAGCTGAAGTTGTTAGAGCTGGCATNCAATCTGTAGATAAAGGCCAAACAGAGGCTGCTNCGGCACTNGGATTGCGGAGTAACTTTGTAATGAACCTNGTAGTTCTNCCCCANGCGCTGCGTGTAATCGTTCCACCCATGATATCATTTTATTTAAATATNACAAAAAATAGTTCTCTCGCTCTTGCTGTTGGATACATGGATATTACTGGGACATTAGGCGGCATCACTTTGAACCAAACTGGCCGCGCAATTGAGGCAGTCTTACTGCTGATGCTATTTTACTTGGTAATTAGTCTCAGTATTTCNGCCGTTATGAATGTGTATAACCGTAGCATTATGTTGAAGGAACGTTGACCATGTCTGAGACTAACGCTCCCTTTGTCCGNCATAAATTNATTGAAGAACAGGTACCACCTGTAACAGAAAGAGGCGNGGTGAAATGGGCCCGTGAAAACCTATTTTCTTCTCCGTTTAACGTGATTATGACAATTCTTTCCCTTTGGGTGATCTATTCAATTGTTAAGGGGTCTGCCCCTTGGTTTTTAAATGGAGTTTGGGAAGCAGAGTCAGTACGTGAATGTTATGACATTCTAGATGGCGCGAGAGGTGCTTGCTTTGCTGTACTCAAGGAACGATTTCCCCAACTTATTTATGGTTTTAAGTATCCCCCCACTGAATTTTGGCGACCAAATATTGCCGTCATTTTATTGTTATTCGCTCTCGGACCGGTATTATTTCGTAGATTGCCTCGCAAACTTTTAGCTTTCACTGTAATCTACCCGTTTTTAGCGTATTGGCTGATCTGGGGTGGCACTATTCTGGTCCCATTTGTAGCATTTTTAGGCACTGCTTTTGGTATTTATTGTTTCCGTCGGTTTTCTTCAAATGCGCTTGTAGTTGGGGCTATTACTGGTGTGATTGCAGCTAACATTGTGTGGGCTTTGGGTGGCTATGTCTCTGAGCTAAATGATACGGTTTTTGCGCTTCCAGATGTTGCATCCCGTGACATGGGTGGCTTCATGTTGAATATTTTATTGGGAACCATAGCGTGTTCGGTCTCCATCCCACTTGGCATTTTTCTGGCTTTGGGCCGTCAATCTAATATGCCAATAATCAAATGGATTTGTGTTGCTTTTATTGAATTTATTCGAGGAGTTCCTCTGATAACGCTACTATTCGTTGCCAATGTAATTCTAGCATTTTTCTTTCCTCCTGATACAAGCGTTGACCTAATTCTTCGTGTTCTTGTTATGATGACGTTTTTTAACTCGGCCTACATTGCTGAAGTTGTGAGGGGTGGACTGGCCGCGTTGCCGTCGGGCCAGTATGAAGCTGCTAATAGTCTGGGCTTGGATTACTCCCAATCAATGCGTTTAATTATATTGCCACAGGCATTAAAGATTTCGATTCCAGGCATTGTTAATGTCTCAGTTGGTATGTTGAAAGATACTACGTTGGTGTCAATTATCTCCATGTTTGATCTTGTAGGCATGATCCGTGGTCCAATTCTATCGTCGACATCTTGGAATGGAGTGTATTGGGAGCTGTTTGGGGCTGCTGCGGCGATCTTTTTTGTAGTCTGCTTTAGTGTATCTAAATATTCTCAATGGTTGGAGCGCCAACTTGAAACCGGTAATCGTTAGGAAGAGGCTGGCCAAATGAAAGAACAGTTAAAACTCGAAGTTTCTGATGAAATTGCAATTGGCATAAAAGGCATGAATAAGTGGTTTGGCTCTTTTCATGTTTTACGTGATATCGACTTGACGGTTAATCGAGGAGAAAGGATCGTGGTGTGTGGCCCTTCTGGATCAGGAAAGTCGACCCTTATTCGGTGTGTAAATGCACTAGAAGAACATCAGAGTGGTCAGATTATTGTAGATGGGACTGAACTTACATCTGATATTAAAAATATTGATAAGATTAGATCAGAAGTTGGTATGTGTTTTCAACACTTCAATCTTTTCCCTCATCTTACAATTTTAGAAAATTGTACGTTGGCCCAGATATGGGTAAGAAAAATTCCTCAAAATGAGGCTGAGGAAACTGCGATGCACTTTCT
>NZVF01000007.1 GCA_002698165.1 Planktomarina sp.
TGTACAGAGATTGCTAAAAAAAGAAGGTGTTGGATACGTCAGGAACTTTTCATCAAAATTGACCAAGCGCACTACAAATCCAACCAAAAATTTAACTAATAATTTTATAAAAGCTAAAGAAGACAATCAAAGCTTGATTGATCGTGTAGTCAAGATACCGTTCGATAATTCCGAAATCGATAAGGATGTAATTAAAGCATCCGAGGAGCAACTCCACTTATTTCCAACATTCGAAAAAAATGAGTCTGAATTACGAGCAAGTCAAGGTTTGCAGGATCTCAACCATAAGAACACAGATGGTAAAAAAGTTAAGCCCGCTTTGCTCGAAGAGCAATTAATCAGTTCCGTACCGGCTGATAGTGAAGAGCGTTCAATCTCTGGTGCTAGTTATAACATAGCTGTAGATTTAGGCGCAGAAATACAAAAAAAAGACCCACTTTTAGACGAATTCATTGGTGCATATGGACCAACATCAATGCTAGTCAATTTAACAAATGAACAACGCCATAATATTTTTAATATCAATAAAAAAGCAATTAGCGAGTTAAAACGTTTAGTCGAGCAAATTAACGTTTAATTTCGAAACATTCACTAATGGTCTTGCTACTAGCGTTGGGTTCGCTATACAAATTACTGTTCGGGCTATGGCGCAGCCTGGTAGCGCGTCCGTCTGGGGGACGGAAGGTCGCAGGTTCAAGTCCTGCTAGCCCGACCATCAGTAAAAGACCATACTCCCGGGTCATAATCAATTTTGTAGGTTCTCAGGTGACCATATGACAATAGGCGTTATACCAAACCAACTTATAAGTGAAATGGTTAAACACGGTGAAATTTTAGTTTCGAAAGAACTTCAAAAAGATCAAATACAGCCGGCCTCTCTGGACTTAAGATTAGGCATCAAAGCATATAGAATTAGGGCTTCGTTTTTGACTGGGAAATTAAAAACAGTTTCGGATCGACTAACTGAATTTGAAATGCATAAAATTGATCTTTCTGAAGGAGCCGTTTTAGAAAAGGGTTGCGTATATTTAGTGCCATTAATGGAAAGTTTAAATCTCCCACAAAATATCTCAGCTGTGACAAATGCAAAATCATCTACAGGACGATTAGACTTACTGACTCGAACTATTACTGATAACGGTACTGAATTTGATAGAATAATCAACGGCTACTCTGGGCCTTTATATGCTGAAATTTGTCCACGTTCATTTTCTGTTCTGGTTCGCCCTGGCATGCGACTTAATCAAATCCGCTTTAGGATTGGAAATTCAGTACTTAGTGATCAGGCATTAAGATTGCTAAATGAACAGTCACCATTAGTAACTGGAACTCCTGTAATTCATGGTGGATTAGGTTTTTCAGTTGATCTTACATCGTCCAAAAATGGTATTGTCGGATATAGAGCAAAACCTCACACAGGAGTTATTGATCTTGCTAAAATTGGGAAATATTCACCCTCTGATTTCTGGGAAACACTTCACACATCGAAGAAACAAATAATTCTAGATCCCGAGGCGTTTTATATTTTAGTTAGTCGGGAGTCAGTTACGATACCACCAAACTATGCCGCCGAAATGGCCCCTTATTTAGCAATGGTTGGTGAATTTAGAGTGCACTACGCAGGTTTTTTTGATCCAGGATTTGGTTGGGCTGAAGCAGCCGGACGTGGCAGCCGGGGTGTTCTAGAAGTAAGGTGCCATGATGCACCATTTGTCTTAGAACACGGTCAAGTAGTGGGACGTCTCGTCTACGAAAAAATGCTCGAACCACCAACCCAGCTTTATGGCTTGGAAAGCCAATCTAACTATCAGGGACAAGGACTAAAACTTTCAAAACATTTTTCTATAATATAATCTTGAAATCTGTCAGAGATAATATCTATTTTGAATTTTTATAAATACGTAAAGTAAAAAATTGTGATAGCTAAAATAATAACATTACTTTATTAGAGAATTCTAAATCAAGGCGATGTCTCAACATTGTTATCACCAAATAAGCTTTCTTGAGGATCATCGACAATATTAGAATTGTCTAACTTCTCTGTACCAGGTGGAGACCGATTTTCTAGCAAACCAGCTGCCCTGAGCTCTTTTAAGCCAGGTAAGTCTCGAGCAGTCTCTAACCCAAAATGATCAAGAAATCGGTCTGTACATACAAAAGTAATTGGTCGGCCCGGAGTTTGTTTGCGCCTTCCTAATTTAATCCAATCTAACTCCAGAAGTTGATCAATAGTGCCCGGGCTAACAGCCACTCCTCGAATTTCTTCTATCTCCATTCGAGTTNCGGGCTGATGATACGCAATAATAGCCAGAGTCTCAGTCGCAGCCCGTGATAATTTACGAGTTTCTACAGTCTCTTGGAGCATTAAAAATCCAAGGTCTGCAGCAGTTCTAATTGCCCACGTTTCACCAACCCGAACAACTTCAACTCCCCGTCCACTATAGTATTTTTGAAGGTTTTTAAGTGCAAGCGGGAGATCTACTCCATGNGGCATCCGTTTAGTCATTTCCTTCAACGACACGGGCTCCGCTGAGGCAAATAGTATTGCTTCTACCATTCTTTCCTGCTCAAAAATTGGTGGAGCTTCAAAAAGGCTGTCCTCTGTAATATTATCCATCGCGCTCAGCCTTTTTTCGGATCTGGATTGGTGAAAAAATACTATCTTGCCAAATTTCTATTTTTCCTTCCTTAGCCAATTCAAGAGATGCTGCAAAGGTTGAAGCAGTTGCTGATCGCAATTTTTTTGGATCCACAGTCCATCCATCCGGCAAATAAGAAGCTATATCAGTCCAATCACCCATAAAACCAATTAATCCACGCATCCTATCAAGAGCTTGTTCCATCGTTAGTACTGCGTCTCTTTCAACTACAAAGGGACGGAAGTCATCTTTAGTTCTAATACGCGCATAACCCTGCATGAGATCTAATAAATTAGCGCTATAATTGAAAATTCTTCGACGTTTGATATCCTCTGGTAATCCTCTAATAAAACGATCTTTACCCAATCGATCTCTTGCCATTAAATTAGCAGCAGCGTTTCGCATGGCCTCTAGGCGCTCTAACTGAAATGCTAAATGCGCCGCGAGTTCATCACCAGACGGNCCNGANTCGGATAAATCGGGGGGGAGTAACAGTCTCGACTTCAAAAACGCCAACCAGGCAGCCATTACCAAATAATCAGCGGCTAATTCAATCCTTAGCTCCGTAGCCTTGTCAATAAACGCTAGATATTGAACCGCCAGATCTAAAACTGAAATTTTTCGCAGATCTACTTTTTGGGAGCGGGAAAGCATAAGTAAAAGATCTAGCGGGCCTTCAAATCCGTCCACATCAACTATCAAGGTTTCAGCGGAAACGCGTTCAGTCACTTCCCTAGAAATATTTAAGTCTTCGTTCATAGATCTCACTCATTTATCAGAGCGGTAAATTCCTCTTTCAACTGTGAGATGTCAATAGAAACAACAGCGGGTCGGTTTTTAATTACAGCCTCAGCCCGATTTAAAGACTGACCGCTTAGTTGAGTAAAATTTTGATATAACAACTCCATCTCTTCAAGTTTTCCATTACAATGCAAAACGACGTCACAACCCGCAGAAAACGCTTTTTTCGAGCGAGTTATTAAATCATTTTGTAGTGCATTCATCGAAATATCATCCGTCATCAGTAATCCTCGGAAACCAATATTATTTCGTATTACTTTATTTATTATGTTTGAATGTGTCGCAGAATTTTCAGGATCAATATCAGTATAAATAACGTGAGCAGTCATGCCCATATCAAAATTTTGTAAACTATTAAAAACCTGAAAATCAGTTTCCTCTAAAACAGATCGATCTGTAATNATTTTTGGTAATGATACATGAGAGTCAAGTTTTGCGCGTCCATGTCCAGGAAAATGTTTTAGAACCCCAGAAACACCACCATGACGCTGACCTAAATTAAAGGCATGGGCGTTAGCCACCACTGTTGATCTATTTGTTCCATAACATCTATTATTTAAGAACGGATGCGTATCCGATTTTGCGATATCACCCAATGGAGCGCAGTTCACGTCAATTCCTGACAGTCTCAAATTTTCAGCAATTAATCGTCCTCTTAGCCAGAATAAACGTTCAGCATTTATATTTTTTGATTGATCTAATGCGGGTGGAAATTCAAACCAGTGTGGCTCGCCAAGTCGAGCCACACGGCCGCCCTCTTGATCAACCATTATTGGAACGTAACGGCCAGTTGCATCTCTAAGAGACTGACACAACGAATTTATTTGATTTATGTTGTCTAGATTTCGTGCAAAAAGAATGAAGCCAAAAGGCTGAGACTTTCTAAAAAAAGCACACTCCTTTGGTGTAATTATACTTCCTTCACAACCAAATATAAATGGAGAATAAGACATAAAAGTAGCAATTAGTTCATGACGACGGGATAACATTCCGTATTGTGGTTGAGCAAAGCAGTACATAATCGTCTCGACTCAGTTATGTCGCTAAAGCCATAAACTCTTAAACGGTAAATTTCTTGNCCAGAGATTTTNCCTTTTACAATAACGCTTTCTTTTCCAACGAAATAATCACCAAAATTCTCAGACAGCTGCCGCCATGCTTGACTTGCNAACTGCTTATTACTGTAGGCCCCAAGTTGAACCATTTGAGTTCCAATTTCTATATCACCAGTATTCTCAATTAAATTTGTGTTTTTTTGCGCTTGAGACACTTTAGGTCGTAACTGTGGTCGTAGTTGTTTAGGCTCATTACTATCCAGTTTTTCCGCAACATTTTGTATTGGTGCACTTACAGACGATAAGGCCAATATTGCGGCAAGCTTTTCAACTACGTCATCATCGGTTGACGAACTTGAAATCTCCTTTAAATCCAACAACGCTCCTATTGAATTCTCTTGAGCTTGTGACANGGCGTTCGTTAATTCTAATTTGCTAGTCGGCTGATCTTCCTTTTTTAGATTTACTGGTTCTGGAGCGAACGTTATATTATTATTAAAGTATTCATTTTTTTGGCTACTGGAAACCTGGTTCACTGTTAGACCTTGATGGGAGGCTGGTACCCCNCCTGGATCNTCTGGNGTGATCCGCATAGGNCCATCTAGNGCNCGAACNACTGGAACACCTGAGCTATCGCGCAATAATGTCTGAGCNCCCCAACCCACTACTCCAACAAAAACTATTAAAGATATTAGTGCACCAGNAACATTTGCATATTTTCCTGTATTNGAACTATTTTCGCCGTTCTGGGCGTCAATACTCATATGTGCCATTTTTCCTCGATGCCTAGATTTATACTAGGTCTATTTTTACTGCCTCAATAACAACCGCGACGACGCTTTTTATCACATTTCTTCCGCTGGAGTTATNCCAAGAATACCTAAACCAGCGGAAATAACAACAGCTGTNGATCGAATTAACGCAATTTTTGTTTNCGNTACTGTTTGGTTGGTTTCTTGTAAAAACCGTAATTCNGGATGATCGTTTCCTTTATTCCACAAACTATGAAATTCCGATGCNAGTTCATANAGGTAAAAAGCAATACGATGAGGTTCATTCGATCGGGCTGCTATTTCAACTAACCGTGGAAATTCAGCTACTTTTGCCACCAGCGCTTGCTCAGCTGCGTCATTAAGGCAACTCATATCACAGGCCGCTAATGATTTATCATCTACATCCCAGCCAAAATCTATCGTTTTTCGCATTACAGAACATATACGTGCATGTGCATATTGAACATAAAAGATTGGGTTCTCTTTTGTTTGCTGTAATACTTTTTCAAAATCAAAATCTAATGTTGCATCATTTTTTCTAGTCAACATAACGAAGCGGGCAACATCTGCACCTACGCGATCCACGAGCTCTCTTAAAGTTATAAAGGTCCCTGCTCGTTTTGACATCTTAAATGGCTCTCCATTTTTATACAGACGCACTAATTGGATGAGTTTTATGTCAAGAGTTGTTTGCTCCTTAGATAAGGCGGCAACAGCAGCCTTCATGCGCTTTACATAACCTCCATGGTCGGCACCAAAAATATCGATTAAATGATTAAAACCTCTGTTCAGTTTATCAAAGTGGTAAGCCATATCTGGTGCAAAATAAGTCCAATTACCGTCAGATTTTTGAACTGGTCTGTCTACATCATCGCCATATTTAGTTGACTTAAATAAGGTTTGTTTTCGAGGCTCCCAATCTACATCAGTTTTTCCCTTTGGCGCATCTAGTGTTCCTTCATATATCAAACCTTTCACTCTCAAATCAGATATTGCGGCCTCTATTTGGCCCGTCCCATAAAGCGATTTTTCAGAAAAATAATTATCAATCTTGATACCAAGGGACAACAAATCAGATTTTATTAAATCCATCATTGCATCAATAGAAAACTTACGTATTTCTTTAAGCCAATCTTGCTCGTCACGGTCAACAAATTTTTGTCCGACTTCACGTTTTAAGGCTTGCCCAACTTCAATCAAATAATCCCCAGGATATGTTCCGTCTTCAAAGGCTACCTCGTGGCCGTGTGCTTCAAGATACCTTAAATAAACTGAGCGTGCCAAAGTGTCCACCTGCGCTCCACCGTCGTTGATGTAATATTCCCGTGTCACGTCAAAACCAACAAACTCTAACAACGACGCTAAAGCATCCCCAAATACGGCGCCTCGTGTATGACCGACATGCAGAGGCCCAGTTGGATTTGCGGAAACAAACTCCACATTGACTTTTTGGGCAGCTCCCAAATTAGAGCGCCCATATCCTTTACAATCCTCAAGGATCGCACGTAATACTGTGCCCCAAACATTAAATTCCAAACGGATGTTTAAAAATCCAGGTCCAGCGATTTCAACATTTGCTATCAATGGGCTACGGTTTAGGGCTTCTGCAAGTTTCAGCGCTATATCATTTGATTTTTTCTTTGATGGCGATGCCAGAACCATAGCAGCGTTTGTAGCAAGATCACCATGACTTGTGTCTCTGGGTGGCTCGACTGCAACTGGATCAAAATTTAGACTGTAAGGCAAATCTCCCGCGGCTTGCATCAACGTCAAATTTTTAATTACTAGATTTCGAATTTCTTCAAAAATATTCATTTAATCACCCCAGAGAGAGCGTAGGGTTTAACAAGATATAACAGTTCGTCAACTTTTAACAAAAAACTGATTATGTTTTTGCTGTGCAAAACGGTCAGTCATACCGGCAATATAGTCCGCAACCAACCGAGCAAGGTTAATAGTCTGCCTACTATCTGCAACCTCCTGGCCCCATTCTATTGGCAACAATTCAGGTGAATTCATAAAAACTTCAAATAAATCTTTAACTACTTGAGTGGCATGCTCTCTTTGAATCATCACGCGATCGGCACGGTACATATTTTGAAACAAAAAACCTTTTATTTTGGAAAGAGCCTCCTGAATCTCTTTTGAAAACTGTATAACCGAATAATTAAGATTACGGACCTCTTGCACGCTATTTGCTCCAGAATTAGCTAATAGACCACGACTGGTTTTAACCACATCCTCAACCATTTGTCCGAATACGATCCTCAAAGCCTCATGTCGACGCCGATGGGGGTCTATTTCTCGATATTTTAAATCTACACACGCAAAGGAAGTACCCACAATGGGAAGCTCCGCTGCTTGTTCATCTGTAAACAACCCCGCTCTAAGTCCATCATGCAAATCATGATTATTGTATGCAATATCATCTGATATGGCCGCTATTTGAGCCTCTGCGCTTGCGAATGTCTGCAATTCAAGATCGTGCAACAAATTATATTCTTTCAAGGATGTTGGATAGGGTTGTGAAACTGGTCCATTGTGCTTGGCTATACCTTCAAGGCAATCCCACGTCAGGTTTAACCCATCAAACTTAGCATAATGGCGTTCTAAAGATGTAACTATTCTAATTGCTTGAGCATTATGATCAAAGCCACCAAAAGGATTCATAAGGTGATTTAAGGCGTCCTCGCCTGTATGACCAAACGGTGTGTGGCCCAAATCATGCGCTAAAGCGACCGCCTCGGCTAATTCGTCGTTTAAACAGAGCGCCCTTGAGATTGTACGGGCTACTTGCGCAACTTCAATTGAGTGTGTCAGTCGGGTTCGGAAGTAATCACCTTCATACTCTACAAAAACCTGAGTTTTATGTTTTAACCGTCGAAAGGCACTTGAATGTATAATTCTATCCCTATCACGCTGATAGCAGGTTCTGATTTCTGATTCTGGTTCGAAAAAAAGCCGTCCTCTCGTTAAGCTCGGAACCGATGCTAAATATGTATGCATAATCATTACCTTGCCGACTACATGTATAAGCTTTATATCGGTCCTTGAATTAAATGTCATGCGAGGTAAAGAATTGCTTAACCTACCACCAAAAGTGACCGAAAAGGCGTTCGAACGGTTAGCCGAAATTGGAGCGCAAGCGAAGGGCAAAGCTTTACGTATAGCCGTCGAAGGCGGCGGATGTTCTGGATTTCAATATGAAATTGATCTGGATGATATCAAAGCCGACGATTTAATCATNTCGGGTCATGGCGAATCCGTTGTTATTGATAGTATTTCTCTCCCATTTCTNAGNTCNGCGGTAATTGACTTTAGCGAAGANTTAATAGGCGCGCGATTTGTAATCGAAAATCCNAACGCGTCTTCAAGTTGTGGTTGTGGTGTTTCNTTCTCATTATGAATTATACNCGCTCGACGTTTTGNTTTAGTTATTGGTCAATCATTTTTTCGAGGTTGTNGTAAATTGTTGTTTAATACACAAAGTATTTATGAAAATTGTTACATTNAATATTAATGGAATCAAGGCTCGGCTTCACTCACTCAGTGACTGGATCAAGCAATCACAACCTGATGTTGTGTTGCTTCAGGAAATTAAATCAATTGACGATAATTTTCCCCAGGAACATTTTGAAAATATGGGTTACCAAGTTGTAACAAACGGGCAAAAAAGCTTTAATGGCGTTGCTATTTTATCAAAATTTCCTTTAGAGGATGTAATACGAGGCTTACCTGGTGACACTGATGATATACAAGCTCGTTGGATAGAAGCTACTGTAATAGGAAAGAAAGCTCTAAGACTATGCGGACTTTATTTGCCAAATGGAAACCCTGTGCCTGGACCAAAATTTGATTATAAATTGGATTGGATGAAACGTTTTCGAATGCGTGCAGAGGAATTAATTCAGACAGAAGAAATAGCATTGATGGGTGGTGACTATAATATAATTCCACAAGCAGAAGACGCAGCCATACCAACGGATTGGATAGGAGATGCTTTACACCTTCCAGAGTCAAGGGCAGCATATCGCGACGTTATTAATTTAGGGTTTACAGATGCTTTTAGATGTAAAAATAATGGACCTGGGCATTACTCATTTTGGGATTATCAAGCTGGAAGCTGGCAGCGAAACAACGGTATCAGGATCGACCATTTTCTTCTAACACCAAGGTGTGCAGATTTGTTAATTGATGTTGGGATCGATAGCTATGTAAGAGGGGCGGACAAGCCTTCTGACCATGTTCCAGTGTGGTTAGAATTAGATTCCTAAAAATTATAAATATTATTAGGTTAATAGAAAAACTTAATCTTCACGATGTACTTTTTCTCGACGTTCGTGGCGTTCTTGTGCCTCTAAACTCATCGTAGCAATTGGACGCGCGTCGAGACGTTTTAAAGAAATTGGATCACCAGTTTCTTCACAATAACCAAACTCTCCCTCTTCAATGCGTCTCAAAGCAGAGTCAATCTTTGCCACTAACTTTCGTTGCCGGTCACGCGTTCTAAGTTCCAGCGCGCGATCAGTTTCTTCACTCGCACGATCTGATATATCTGGTATTGAGCGAGTACTGTCCTGCAAAGCCTCAATTGTATCTTTGCTATCGGACATCAAATCACCTTTCCAAGACAACAATTTATGACGAAAATATGCGACCTGATTGTCATTCATGAAGGGCTCGTCATCAGAGGGGCGATAATCATCGGTAATCGATGCCTCAGACTTCATATTTATACCTCAAAATTACAATGCGTTTGGTGCTCACAGAAGCACTTGCGTGGTCGCCCTTTAAACAAGCTTTTGTCGTTTGTCACGCAGAAAACAGCAATTTGATCATCTCATTTTGCATGTTAAGGACAACATAAACTTGGAAAGGCATAAAAAGTGAAATTTACTTCTACAAATACCTATATTGCCGCGGACGATCTTGCTATTGCTGTAAATGCGGCAGTTACACTTGAACGCCCTCTTTTAGTAAAGGGTGAGCCCGGCACTGGCAAAACTGAGCTAGCGCGACAAGTAGCAGCATCATTAAATATGAAAATTATTGAGTGGAATATTAAATCTACCACTCGAGCCCAGCAAGGTCTTTATGAATATGACGCAGTTAGTCGCTTGCGGGACAGTCAATTGGGCAGCGAACGTGTCCATGATGTTGCCCATTATATTAGAAAAGGAAAATTGTGGCAGGCTTTTTCAAGTGAAGAAAAAATTGTTTTGCTTATAGACGAGATTGACAAAGCTGACATTGAATTTCCGAATGATTTATTACAAGAACTCGATCGAATGTCGTTTCATGTGTATGAAACAGGAACTACTGTAGAGGCTAAAAACAGACCCGTTGTAATAATAACATCCAATAACGAGAAAGAATTACCAGATGCCTTTTTGCGCCGTTGTTTCTTTCATTACATAAGCTTTCCGGAGCCCGAGATACTCCGAAAAATCATTGACGTCCACCATCCAAAACTCAAGCCGCAGGTGCTTGAAACTGCTCTCTCTCAGTTTTTTGAAATAAGAGACACCCCCGGCTTAAAGAAAAAACCGTCTACAAGTGAAGTTTTGGATTGGTTGAAACTAATTATTGCTGAAGATCTAAAGCCTGAAGACCTTAGGAGGGACGGAGTAAATGCCTTGCCGCGTTTGCATGGGGCATTACTAAAAAACGAACAAGACGTCCATTTATTTGAGCGCCTAGCTTTTATTGCAAATAGCAATAAGTAAAAGGTAAGTTTTGATTAAAATGAATTAAATTTGATGCTCAAGTATAGCAAACTAATCGATTGCAAATGTAACTAAAGTTATCATTAAATGGACGACTGATAAAAGATTGGACACTAAATGACATATATTGGCCTACTGATAGGCGCGCTAGTTGGTATTTTCCTAGCTAGGCGTCGAAAAGGCAAGATAATGGATATTTTGCACTATGCCATAACTTGCGCAATTATCGGTGGCCTCATTGGTGTAATTGCAAATGTAATAATTTTAAGACTAGGTTAATGGTCTATGTTCTTGCCATTTTTTGAAAATTTAAGAAACCAAAAAATTCCAGTCTCTCTTAGAGAATTTTTGATATTTTTAGAAGGGGTTAATTTAGGGCTTACAACTTATGATACTGAACAATTTTATTTACTAGCACGAACTACTTTAGTCAAAGACGAACGTNATTTGGACAAGTTTGATCTAGCCTTTTCAGCAACGTTTAAAGGGCTGGAANCAATNGATAATAAAGATTTACTTGCACAGGTTGAGTTGCCGGAAAAATGGTTGCGTAAACTAGNGGAAAAAACGCTATCTGAAGCTGATAAAGCTGAGATCGAAACTATTGGTGGATTTGAAAAGTTAATGGAAACACTTCAGAAGCGGTTGGAGGAGCAAAAAGAAAGGCATCAAGGCGGTGATAAATGGATTGGTACGGCTGGTACCTCTCCTTTTGGAGCATATGGATATAATCCCGAAGGGGTTCGAATTGGGCAGAGTAAAAGTCGTCATCAAAAAGCAGTCAAAGTTTGGGATAAACGAAATTTCAAAAACCTTGATGGTGATATTGAACTTGGAACCCGAAACATCAAAGTAGCACTTAAACGCTTACGAAAATGGGCCAGAGATGGAGCGCAGGATGTACTAGACTTAGATACTACTATCCGCAAAACAGCAGAAAATGGTTATCTTGACGTTCAAACTCGACCAGAACTTCGAAATGCAGTGAAAGTTATTTTACTCTTGGATGTTGGTGGTTCTATGGATCCCTATATTAGATTAGTTGAAGAACTTTTTTCCGCTGCACGTTCTGAATTTAAAAACTTAGAAAGCTTTTATTTTCATAACTGTCTTTATGAAGGGCTCTGGCAAGACAATGCTCGTCGTTGGACTGAGCAAATATCTACTGAAGAAGTATTTCATACGTATGGCCCGGATTACAAATGTATTTTTGTTGGTGATGCCTCAATGTCCCCTTATGAAATAGCCTACCCCGGAGGAGCAAATGAACACTGGAATCCTATCGCCGGCCATGAATGGCTGTTACGAGCACAAAACCAATGGAAAAATAATTTATGGTTAAATCCAATTCCAGAAAAATATTGGTCATACACGCAGTCTATCAGTATGATAAAAAAAATATTTGAAAATCGTATGGTTCCAATGACACTGGACGGAATTTCTAAGGGAATGAAGTTACTCACGTAAACAACATGTTAGACACTTCTTTAAAGCCAGCCAAATTTACACAATCGATCCATAAAATTTAAATTCTATTTAACTAAATTACTTAGTTAGGATTGAAAACCGAATTTAAAAAAACCATATCCACCGTATGCATTTTATAATACCAATAATTGTTGCTGTTTTTATCGGGCTTGCCAGCTATCTCTTTTCGGCAAATAAAACAAAAAAACACCTCAGGGCTCATTCAAAACCGCTTAACAGTAGTGAACTCGAGAAAGTATCGCAGGCTTTGGCGCGATCACTGGATTTAAGTAGGCTTAGAGTAAATGTTTATGATATCGACCCAGTGAACGGTTTGGCTGCTCCNGATGGCCAAATTTATATTACTCAGGGCTTTTTATCGAAGTTTAACAGTGGAGAGGTAACTGCTGCTGAAATAGCTTCCGTCGTAGCCCATGAACTAGGGCATGTGGCGCTTGGACATTCCCGTCGACGTATGATCGATTTCTCTGGACAAAATGCTTTGCGTACAGCGCTTTCTATAGTCCTCAATAGGTTTATTCCTTTTATTGGACCATGGATAGCCAACCTTGCGATTACTCTTATTGCGGCCCGTATGTCACGAAAAGATGAGTTCGAAGCCGATTCATATGCTACTGCTCTGATGCTTAAATCTGGCCTTGGCATAAAGTCCCAGAAAAATCTGTTGAAAAAGCTCGATTTCTTAACTGGTCAAAGTTCAGAGACACCTGCGTGGTTTAAGAGCCATCCAAAGGTTAAGGACAGATTGAAAGCCATTGAAATTAATGAAAAAAAATGGACAGGATCAGTGTCATAACCTTTCTACTAACCGGCCGAATTGTGGCAACCAGGCTTTTTTCCAAATTTCCAGCATGCTCATTTCAACGTTAGACTCTTGCGCCCTTCTCAAAATTGGCTGAAGTACTCTGTATATCTCATAACGATTTTTCTTAAATAAATTTCGTAAAAATTCATCTGGATCTAGTATTTGCAAATCGTATCTGTAAACCTCAGACCTTGGAAAATCCTTTTTATTAAAGGTTAATATAGCATCTGCATTTTGTTCCACAGCGAGAGCTAATACATGAATATCATTTAAATCTGGAAGCCAAAACTGAGCCAAAGACGCGGCATCGGAACTAATCGCTAAAGGATGTGTTTTACGAAACTCCGCAACTGCAATTTCAGCTTCAAGCTTGTCCAATTTACTTTTAGCTACGTTACTCCACTCAGTTAAAATTTTATGCGATACAATGTAATCAGCTTGCCCAACCTCGGCACACGCGAGCAACACTTCCCTTAAAAAGCTTGGTACAAGCACACAAGTATCAAAAACAATCCGCATTACTGAAGTCTAAAAACTAGCGTTTTCAGGTAACTTATCTCTGAAAGAGACATGTGAAGTGGATGATCAGGACCAGCACTTCCTGAATAAATAATCTGCCCTGACCGACCTCCACGACCAATACCACGATAGCAGGCAGCTCTAAATTTTTCCATATCTACCGCATGTGAGCAGGAACATAGGGTTAGATAACCCCCATCATTAACTAAAAGACATGCCAAGCGAGCAACGCGCTCATAGGCTCGTAGACCCATCGCCACTGAAGCTTTTTTTGGGGCAAAGGCCGGGGGATCACAGATGACGATATCATAGCTTTCACTTTTCTCCGCTAATTCGGCCATAGCGTTGAAAGCATCTTCCTTAATAGTTTTGATTCTCGCACTCGAATTGGTTGCTTTAGCACCCATAGTAGCCAACCCTAATGCGGATTGAGACCCATCTATAAAAGTAACTTCTGTTGCGCCATTGGCCATTGCAGCAAGACCAAAGCCACCAACATGAGAAAAGACATCTAATACTTTTTTATTGTGAGCGAGGCATTGCACGAACGCATGCGTTGGACGTTGATCATAAAACAATCCAGTCTTTTGACCATCAACAACGTCAGCAAAATATATAGCACCATTCATTGGAACTTTGATTGGTGCATTTGGCATTTCTCCAAAAATAGTAATTCGGGTTTCGGGCAACCCTTCCAGAGCGCGTGAACGACTCGTTCCGTTTATTATTATATTTTTTGGTGCAACTGCATCTTTTATGGCATGGATCAACTCTGGCAGAAAGCAATCTAACCAAGCAGCATTCGGCTGAACAACCAACAAATCTGAGAAACGATCAATTATTAATCCTGGCAATTCATCCGCCTCAGCGTGCACGAGCCGGTAATAAGGTTTATCGTATAAACTTGTTCGGAGACGCAATGCAGATAAAATCCGTTCCAAAAACCAGGCAGTATCAATACTAGTATTAGTATTCGTCGATAGTTTTCGTCCAAAAATTTTTGAATTAGGATTTACAGCAAATAATCCCAATTCATTTTTTGCATGATCTTGCAAGACGGCCAAACTACCTGGTTTGAGCGCCTTAGTCCTGCGGTCTGTCACTAATTCATTATCATAGAGCCAAGGAAAACCATGTCGAATTCGTTTGGGGCTAACTTTAGGTTTAAGCCGTATTATTGGATTTTTTTCAGGCATTTTTTATCTCTACTAGCTTGCGAAGCAAATAAATCACCAAAGGTTCAACAGCAATAGTGCATATGTGTTGATTTAATATAATTTATTATGATAGCGCTAACATATTTATAAGGGAATATTATGGCGATTAACAAAAAACTAAATGAAATTACCCAAAGGATAATTTCAAGATCAAAAGATACACGCCTAGCTTACCTAAAAAAAATTGAACGCGCACAAAAGGATGGTCCTAACCGCGCACATTTAAGTTGTGGTAATCAAGCTCACGCCTATGCAGCAATGGGCAATGATAAATCATCTTTACTAAAAGAACGCAGTCCTAACATAGGAATAATTAGCGCATATAACGATATGCTGTCAGCACATCAGCCCTTTGAAACCTATCCTAGTCAAATCAAGGCTGCAGCAAGAAAATTTGGAGCAACGGCNCAATTTGCAGCTGGGGTCCCCGCAATGTGTGATGGAGTTACACAAGGTCAGTCAGGAATGGAATTAAGCCTCTTTTCACGTGAAACTATTGCGCTGTCAGCGGCCATTGGTCTTTCCCATAACACTTTTGATGCGGTTATATTTCTTGGTGTTTGTGATAAAATTATTCCAGGTTTAGTGATTGCCACTGCTACCTTTGGGAATCTACCAAGTATTTTTTTACCAGCAGGGCCAATGTCATCTGGTATTTCAAATGTCAAAAAAACAGAAGTACGAAAAAAATTTTCTGATGGGTTGTGCAATCGAAAAGAGTTAATGGCAGCCGAGATGGCAAGCTATCATGGTCCAGGGACATGTACTTTCTACGGAACCGCAAACTCAAACCAAATGCTTATGGAATTTATGGGCCTACACCTCCCTGGCGCAAGCTTCGTGCCCCCAGATAGTAAATTACGTGCGGCGCTTAACACAGAAGGAACGTGGCAATTATTACAAAACACATCATTAGGACAGCGTTATATTCCAACTGCAAAAATTCTAAGTGAAAAGGTTTGGGTTAATGGAATAGTTGGCCTTATGGCAACTGGCGGATCTACTAATTTGCTAATTCACCTTCCAGCAATGGCACGAGCCGCTGGTGTATTACTATTACCGCAGGATTTTTCTGATATATCAAAAATTACCCCATTAATGGCAAAAATATATCCTAACGGTTTAGCNGACGTTAACCATTTCCATGCAGCAGGTGGGTTGCCATATATGATCTCACAACTGCTTGCTGCGGGACTACTACACGAAGATGTTCATACCATTATGGGACCAGGCCTATCCAAATATAGTCAACAATCTTTTTTATCCAATGACAAAGTAATCTATAGAGACGCTACACCTGTCAGTCTAAATAATAAAATATTACGTCCAGTTNGTAATCCGTTCCAGCCTACTGGCGGATTACAAACTTTAACGGGAAACCTTGGTTCTGCTGTAATTAAAATTTCTGCTATGGCTCCTGAAAAACGACTAATCGAAGCGCCCGCTGCTATTTTTAAATGTCAAAAAGATGTAAAAAAAGCTTTTNATTCAGGTAATTTAGATCGTGATGTAATTNTAGTTCTAAGCTACCAAGGACCAGCGGCAAATGGAATGCCGGAACTCCACAATTTGACCCCATTTTTATTAGTTTTACAGGACCGTGGCCACAAGGTAGCCTTAGTAACAGATGGACGGATGTCTGGAGCTTCTGGTAAAGTGCCAGCCGCTATTCACTTAACGCCAGAGGCTGCTAATGATGGTCCAATATCACAAATTAGAGATGGTGATATAATACGTCTAGATGCCAATAATGGAACTTTAGAGACTTTAGCTAAAAATTGGAGTGATCGCCCAATCCTGCATCCAAATTTGTCAGAAAATGAGCACGGTCTCGGACGTGAACTATTCTCCATTTTTCGACGTAATGCTGGACCTGCCTCTGATGGAGCTGGAGTAGTAATATAGGACATCAAATGAATCACAACAAAACAATAGCTAAAGTTTGCAACGCTGCCCCAGTAATCCCAGTCGTCACAATATCACGCATTGAAGACGCTCGCCCGATAGCACACGCTTTGGTAGCCGGAGGCTTGCCATGTTTAGAAATTACTCTCCGCACTAAGGTTGCTCTAGATGCTATTGCAGCAGTTGCCGATGTCGAGGATGTTATAGTTGGTGCTGGGACCCTAATAACAAGTGACCAGGTGAATGATGCAAAAGAAGCCGGTGCAGTTTTTGGTGTATCCCCAGGTTTTTCTACCACACTAATTGATGCTACAAAGCGTTTTGACCTGCCACTGCTGCCTGGATCAAGTACCGCAAGTGAAGCCATGCAGTTATTAGAGAAAGGCTTTAGCTATCAAAAGTTTTTTCCAGCAGCATCTAGTGGCGGCTTTGAAAAACTGAGGTCTCTAGCAGAAGCTTTGCCCCAAATCACTTTTTGCCCAACTGGTGGCGTTACCAGTGAGAACGCAAAACAATATCTAAAATTGCCAAATATAATTTGTGTAGGTGGGAGCTGGATAACACCAAATGCATTAGTATCGTCTGGTGACTGGAAAAAAATTACTCAGATAGCCCGTCACGCCTCCGCCCTTCTGGAGTAGTACGACCAGCTCTACCACCGCGCCGTTTTTTGTAAGGCGCAGGTTTAAGGGCTAACTTCAAGACCGATGTCATTGGATGTTCAGGAGCGGATGTACCATAGTATGAGAGACAAAATTTGATATGTTCAAATGGGTCTTCTAAAACCGGCACCTGAATAGCCCAATCAAAGAAAATTGTTTTACACTCAGCGAGCTTTATACCTTCAATATTATAGCTTTCTCGAATCAGACCTTTTGGGTCGGCCTCTTTGATTAACATTTTCTAGACCCTAACCATTTTGAAGAAGTAGATCGATTGTTTTTATACATTCAATACGTTGGTTCAAGATAACTGTCTCCAAGTTTATGTTTAGATCCAAATCAGTCATAAGGTGAATGCGTTTACGCCCTTCAAATGCTAGCATACTCCGTTGATTTTCACCACCACACAACAGTATATCTAGCAACCTAACAGTAGACAAAAACTTAAATATTTCAATTAATTTATTTAAATGGATTGAGTCAAAAAAAGTGGATGAAAGTCCACTGCGCAAATGGGCTACAATGTCGTTTTCAATGCATCCTTGAGATAATGCAATCCCTTGTCCAATCAGCTCAATATCTTGCAAACCTCCTGGACCATTTTTGATATCCCAAGGATATTTTTGAGGTTTGGTTTCTACTAATTTTGTTCGCATATCTTTTAAACTTTGGCGAACCAATAACCAATTTGCTTTATCTCTAATTACATACTGCCTTATCTTTTCAATCCGGTCACAAAGTTTATTTGCACCAGTAATTAGGCGGCCTTTGGTCAGCGCCAAATGTTCCCAAGTCCAGGCTTCATCAAAATGATAGGCCTCAAAACTATTTATGGAAGTAGCTACCGGCCCCGACCTCCCCGATGGACGCAATCTCATATCAACCTTATACAGGCGGCCATATCGGGTTGGAGCTGTCAATGCTGTAATCAAAGCCTGCGTAAGCCGAGAGAAATAACTCCGACAAGTCAATTTTTTTGCTCCATTTGAATTTTCATTTTCATCTGCATCAAAAATTAAAATTAAATCAAGATCAGACTCTGATGTAAAATTTCTTGCCCCAAGCGAACCCATTGCCAGAATGGCAACATTAGACTTTTCAATATAGCCAAATTTTTTCTCAAAATCCTGCTGCACAAAATCAAACACACAGGACAAAACCGTTTCCGCCAAGATAGAATATTGTTCTATGGCAACCCGGGGCGTAATCACTTTCTGTAGCAGATGAACACCAATGCGAAAATGCCACTCCTTGGTCCAAATACGAGCTATATCCAAACCAGACTCATAATCTTCTGAGCTATTTAATAGTTCCATAAGTTTAAATGGCAAACTATTTTTATCTGGCCACGGAGCAAAAAACTCACCACTTAAAACTGCATCTAAAACACCTGAGTTTTGACCCAAATACCGCGCCAGAGCTGGCGCAATTACTACAATATCAGTTAATAAATCTAAAAGCTTAAGATTTGCTGCAAACAACGAGAAAACCTGTACACCAGCCGGCAATCCCTTTAAAAAATTATCAAAGTGAATCAGCGCCTCTTTTGGGTCAGGTGCCTTATACAAACGCATTAAAATTTCCGGTCGAAGTTTCTCAAACAACGCAGTTGCTTTATCTGAGCGCATAGCAGGGTAGCTTGGCCAATGTTGAATTATCTCATTTTGACCAGTTATAAAAATTTCTGATTTATGCGTTCTAAGCGGAACAAAAAAAGTCTCTGCAATTTCATTTACAGCTTTCAAATGATCAAATGTTTTTTTGTAAAATAAATCCAAACTTTGCCCTCTCATGGCAGCAATTCTACTAATTCCTTCCAACGTTGCTGGTAAACTTTGTGTTTGTGCATCACGGATCATTTGAATGGCATGTTCTGTATGCCGCAAATAGGTATAACTATCTTTTAATTGAGACTGTTCCGTTTTGCTGATCCAGTTCTTTGCTAATAATTTATCAAGGGCAGTCAGTGTTTGTGAGGCTCGTAAGTCAGGATCTCTACCACCAGAAATTAACTGCCGGGTCTGAGTAAAAAATTCTATATCGCGAATCCCACCTGCGCCAAGTTTAATATCATAACCATCAATAGACCTCATATTTTTAGTTTTAGTTTTTTCACGTACTTTTAATCGTAAGGAATGTGCTTCCTCAATTGCCGCAAAGTCCAAATATCGTCGCCAAACAAATGGAACCATTTGCTGTAAAAACTCATAACCAGCTTTTTGATCACCTGCGCAAAAACGTGCTTTTATAAATGCAGCCCGTTCCCAAGTTCGACCAAGGCTTTCATAATATTCAAGAGCGGAGGTCATACCAATACAAACTGGGTTAACTGATGGGTCAGGACGCAGTCTTAAATCAGTACGGAACACATAACCATATTCGGTAACTTCATTCAGTAATTTGATTGCTGCACGGGTTACCCTAACCAATACTTGACGCAATTTTGAAATTTGATGCTGATCCATATTTCGATCATCAAACATCACAATTAAATCAATATCAGAGGAATAATTTAATTCATTAGCACCCATCTTCCCCATGGCAATGACGAAAGTGTTAAAATCACAAGAAATTTTTCCTGATGCCTTATATGGATCAAGAGCAGATCGAAATGCTGCGGCGACAGCCGCATCTGCAAAATTTGTCAAAAGATGCGTTGTTTCAGTTAGTGAACAAGCGCCTGATAGCTCAGCCATTGCAAGATATCCTGCCGCCTGGCGTTTAACTTTCCGTAGGGTCCGCCCTGGATCCTTACCTAAATCCCTCGGTATTATATTTTTTAGCGGATTATGTCGACAAATGGCCTCCGCAATCCACTCTTGTTCCTGACGGAGTATATTGTTTAAATATGGACTACAGCCTCCAATGCCCATTAAAAGTTCTGCCAATGCACCGTTGGCCGCCCAATCATTACAAAGAGCCAATCCAATAGTAGGCTCAAATGGTATTGGAGCCTTCCTAATTGAATCGATTAATTTCATGCACCTAAATTGAGTAGCAATAAGCAAAACGTCAATGGGCACACAAAATCAAATACTTTGGGCACTAATCTTAGCTATAGTCATCATGGATAACTATAGTTTCAATAAATAGCACTATTGAAATAGTATAGATAATTTAACCAACTATACAAAAAATAATTGATAGCGTAATTGATATTTTTTAAAATTTTTAATTTCATTTTAGGATTTAATGTAAAATACCAACGATAAACTAATCCCTGAAATTTGTTAAACGTTAAATAAAGTATTATAAAAATTTTATGCACCATACAGTCCCTTTAACATCGCAATTCTATGTCACTTCCCCACAACCTTGCCCATATTTAGAGGGCCTGGTGGAGCGCAAGCTGTTTACAACTCTGCAAGGACAAAATGCAGATGATATAAATAACGCTCTATCCAAGCAAGGCTTCAGACGATCACAAAATGTTCTTTATCGGCCAGCTTGTACAGATTGCTCAGCTTGTCTTTCCGCGCGCATAGATGTGCAAAAATTTCAGCTCAGTAAAAGTCAACGGCGTATTTTAACACGTAACTCTAATTTAAAAAGGCAATCAAATTCACCATGGGCGACAGAAGCTCAGTTTGATCTTTTTAAATCCTACTTGGACAGCAGACATACCAATGGTGGAATGACAGACATGGATGTATTTGAATTCGCTGCCATGATTGAGGAAACTCCAATAAACACGAAAGTGATCGAATATAAAAATGAGAAAAATTCATTGGATGCAGTCTGTTTGACAGATATTTTTGATGATGGAGTTTCTCTAGTTTATAGCTTTTTCAACACAGAAATTTCAAAGAAATCGCTTGGGACTTATGTTATTTTGGATCATATTCAGCTCGCAAAGGAAAAAGAATTACCATATGTTTACTTGGGTTATTGGGTGCAAGGAAGTAAAAAAATGGCCTACAAAGCCCAGTTTCAAGGAGTTGAAGTTTTCATGAATGGGAAATGGGTTTCTTTTGAAAAAAATTACGACTACGAATCTGAATCTAAACTTAGTCAANCAGCCTCGTTATCCGATCANGTTGNCCAAATATCGATGCCAAACTCAACCCATATTATGGAGCGCTAGTNCTCNGGGAACCCAGTTGGAAATTCAAAGTACAAAGGTTGAGCATAAATAAACTCACAATATACTGATTTTNAATAATTTTTANTATNGATCCNATTACCACAAAAGGGCTAAAACCAAAGCCTTGGTGAAATTTACTGAAAAAAATGGCCACTTAAGTTATNCATTACGATATCCAAAGCCTAAAAGTTNAACATATTTTNTGTAATAAAATTTTTTTCTTACTATTTTGAAGNAATTTATGAAATAAAATACTAAAAATNGATCNCTTTTGATTAGAAAATTTAAATTCATTGTTGACGCTCCANCCTTGGTTGAATAAATAACCATAACAGGTGGAANGTTTAGCAGGATAGCACGTNATTTAGCGGTTCTATGTTCAAATACTAACTTTAATGCAAAGTTAATATTTTATTAATATTACCACCGCATTTACTATGCTGCAGACAATAGAATTTAGAGGGTGGTATGGCACAAACTATGTCCGGCGCAAAAATGGTTGTTCAGGCCTTAATTGACCAAGGTGTTGATACGGTTTTTGGATATCCCGGTGGCGCAGTGCTACCTATTTATGACGAAATTTTTCAACAAAATAGTATTCGCCATTTTCTTGTGCGTCATGAACAGGGCGCGGTTCATGCAGCTGAAGGTTATGCACGATCAACCGGAAAGCCAGGTGTTGTTTTGGTAACATCTGGACCAGGCGCTACTAACGCTGTGACTGGGCTAACTGATGCTCTTATGGATAGCGTACCGATCATAGTAATGACCGGACAAGTACCTACCTTTATGATTGGCTCTGACGCCTTCCAGGAAGCCGATACGGTTGGCATTACAAGGCCATGCACTAAACACAATTGGCTTGTTAAAGACACCGAAGATTTAGCTGAAACACTGCATACGGCATTTCACGTTGCCCAAGCAGGAAGACCTGGACCAGTTTTGATAGATATCCCAAAAGATGTTCAATTCGCTGATGGAACTTATAACGGACCATCCAAAATTAAATCGCATTATAAACCAACATTAAAGGGTGATATTAATTCAATAACTAAGCTTGTTGAAGCAATAGAGAATGCGAAAAGACCAATATTTTATACAGGTGGCGGTGTAGTAAACTCTGGTACTTCGGCTAGTCAGCTTCTTCGTGAATTAGTAGCCGGTACAAACTTTCCAATTACCTCCACGTTAATGGGCTTAGGGTGCTACCCGGCTAAAGGTGATAATTGGTTGGGTATGCTGGGAATGCACGGCCTATATGAAGCTAATATGGCAATGCATGATTGCGACCTTTTGATAAATATTGGAGCACGATTTGACGATCGGATTACTGGAAAACTGGATGCGTTTAGTCCTGGGTCCCAAAAAGCACACATAGACATCGACCCATCATCAATTAACAAAGTAGTTCATGTAGATATGCCAATTGTAGGTGATATTGGTCACGTTTTGGAAGACTTATTGAAGGTCTGGAAATCAAGAGGTCGAAAAACACAATCCAAAGACCTTAAGGATTGGTGGAAGGTTATTAATAGTTGGAGAAACATCCGTTGTCTTGATTACAAAAACGATAAAAAAGTTATCAAACCACAGTATGCATTACAACGTTTAGAAGCTCTTACTAAAGACCATGATCGCTACATAACAACAGAGGTTGGTCAACACCAAATGTGGGCTGCGCAGTATTTGGACTTTAATGACCCAAACCGCTGGATGACCTCTGGAGGTTTGGGTACAATGGGATATGGGTTTCCCTCATCGATCGGAGTACAGGTTGCACATCCAAAAGGCCTTGTGATCAACGTTGCGGGCGAAGCGAGCTGGCTAATGAATATGCAAGAAATGGGTACAGCTATGCAGTACGGTCTACCTGTAAAGCAATTTATTTTAAATAATGAAAGACTTGGAATGGTAAGGCAATGGCAAGAGCTTTTGCATGGAGAAAGATATTCTCAAAGCTGGTCTGAGTCTCTTCCAGATTTTGTAAAACTAGCAGAGGCCTTTGGCGCAAAAGGCATACTTTGTACAGATCCAAAAGATCTTGATGAAGCTATCATGGAAATGGTAAAATATGATGGCCCTGTGATCTTTGATTGTGCCGTTGAAAAACATGAGAATTGTTTTCCGATGATCCCTTCTGGCAAAGCTCACAATGAAATGTTGTTAGGGGATGCATCAACCGATGGGGTTATAGACTCAGCGGGCTCCGTTTTAGTTTGAGGAGATATTGAATGTCTGAACTAAAAATTAAAAAAGGTTCCACATCAAAATCAGCCTATAATTTGCGTTCAAATTATGGCGATAGTATTGAAAGACATACCTTAGCCGTTCTCGTAGCGAATGAACCTGGGGTTTTGGCTAGAGTAATTGGTTTATTTTCTGGAAGAGGGTTTAATATTGAAAGCCTCACAGTTGCCGAAGTAGATCAACAGGGTCATACAAGTCGAATTACGATCGTTACTACCGGAACTCCTCAAGTTATTGAACAAATAAAAGCACAACTTGGCCGTATTGTTCCTGTTTATGACGTTCACGACTTAACAGTCGAAGGTACTTCTGTTGAGCGAGAGCTATCTCTATTCAAAGTTTGTGGAATTGGGGATAAAAGAGTGGAGGCCTTAAGATTGGCAGACGTTTTCCGTGCAAACGTTGTTGATAGCACATTAGATAATTTTACATTTGAGGTTGTTGGAAGCCCTGAAAAAATTGATGCCTTTGCTGATCTGATGAGGCCTTTGGGGCTCTCAGAGATGGCACGCACTGGTGTCGCCGCTTTATCNCGTGGATAAATTAGTTTTATTAAAAACAATAAGTTAATAAATACAA
Source organism: Planktomarina sp. (assembly GCA_002698165.1). GTDB lineage: Bacteria > Pseudomonadota > Alphaproteobacteria > Rhodobacterales > Rhodobacteraceae > Planktomarina. The sequence goes on from NZVF01000007.1 coordinate 24,501, forward strand.
TTAATTCATTATAAGTTTTTTATTTATTTATTTTCACTCTTTTTATAAAAAGACAATCGCTGTCGTGATAANAAAAGTTTTGTCGTGATAAGAAAAGTATTATTCTNCAAACAGGATATACCATGTCTAGAGGGGAATAAAATGGACAGCCCAACGATACTTAACAATATTAAATCCGTACAACAATCGGTAGATAAAGCCAACGGACTGTCAAATGAACATTATATTGATCCATTAATGTTTAAAGAGGAGTCTGAAGCAATTATTAAGTCCAGCTGGTCTGGTATAGCCGTTAGCGCAGATATTCCAAATATAGGAGACGCAAAACCTTTAGATTTTTTAGGCATACCCTTACTGCTAATTAGGGATAATGATTTTCGAGTTCGTGTGTTTGAAAACATCTGTCGACATCGTGGAATGAAATTAATAAATCATCCAAAAAAAATAGAAGGAGCTATTCGATGTCCTTATCATTCATGGTGTTACGCCAAAACTGGAGACCTCATCAGCACACCACACGTTGGTGGCCCTGGCAAAAATTTACACCGGTCCATTGCGAAAGAAGATTTAGGATTAAATGAGGTTCGTAGCTATGTTTGGCGGGATGTAATATTTGTAAATATTTCTGGTAAAGCCCAAGATTTTGACGATACTCACGCGGAATTAATTGAACGCTGGTCTGAGTTTGATTGTCCGATGTATCACGGTGGCGAGGATAGTAAATTTAGCCTTAATTTAGCATCAAATTACAAGTTGGTTGTAGAAAATTACTGTGAGAGCTACCATTTACCTTGGGTTCATCCAGGGTTGAATAGCTACTCGCGCCTTGAAGACCACTATAATATTGTGGATTATGGCAAATTTTCCGGACAAGGAACGCGAGTTTATGAGCAATTCAAAGGGAAAGATGGCCAAGCAGCATTTCCAGATTTTCCAAATTTATCGGGAAAGTGGAGTGAAGGTGCTGAATATATAGCGGTTTATCCAAATGTTCTACTCGGCGTACAAAGGGACCACACATTTGCAATTATACTTAATCCCATGAGTTACAATGAGACCATGGAACATATTCATTTCTATTATGCGACTTCCACCACCGACGCAAAAACAAGAAAAATTAATGCAAAACAATGGAAGGAAGTATTTGAAGAGGATATCTTTGTTGTCCAAGGGATGCAATCAGGGCGATATGCACCTTCTTTTGATGGTGGAAGGTTTAGCCCTGTAATGGATAAAGCAACGCATTGTTTTCACGATTGGATAGCAGGTAAAATCGATGCCTACCGCTCTTAATAAGTCTTTAGGCCTTAATGACGTTATAATCAAAGCACATAATGAAGGTGATAACTGGAACCTAGTAAGCCTCTATACACATGCCGCAAATAGAGCCAACTCTCCTCACTTAGAATCTTTTTTTTTAACTCAAGCATATGTATTTGCTCTAGAGCAGGACCATCCAGCCCAACGGCGATTGAAATCGAGGCTTGTAGCTTTCGGCCACGAATGAAAAATAAAAACTAATTTATTTACTTATCGCAATGATATTTACTTAAACTATCAACTGCAGCCTGATGTGCCACCACATGTATTGCACTTCATACAAGTCCCGTTTCTAACTAAGGTGTAGTTTCCACATTCCCCACAGGGATCTCCCTCATAGCCCTGCATTTTTGCTTTCGTCCTGTGATCAATTGCAGTCGCACTGCCCGTATCCGCGACAGAAACTGACGCCTTCACACTATCTGGTACCAATGTTGATATGGCAATCCCTGGATCAAGAGCGGTTTCCAAAGCAACAGTGGCATTGCCGCCCTGCCCGCCCTGATAGACTACAAACTCCTGTGGCACTCGGTTTCGGTGGTACCCCGTTGAAACCATTTGTTTTAGAACTTCAATGCCTTGCGCAGCCTTAGACTCTTCCACGGCTCGCACGTTCGACTTGCCCTCTTCTTCACCCCGGCCAATGTCATCAAAAGATGTACCTTCAGGTTTTACATGCGCTAAATCTGTTCTATCAAGATAAGAAACTGCCAGTTCTCTGAAAATGTAATCAAGGATAGAGGTCGCATTTTTTATGCTATCATTGCCCTGAACCATGCCCGCAGGTTCAAATTTTGTGAATGTAAATGCGTCCACAAACTCATCTAGGGGAACACCGTATTGTAAACCAACAGATACCGCGATAGCAAAATTATTCATCATTGCCCTGAACCCAGCACCTTCCTTGTGCATGTCTATGAAAATTTCGCCAAGTTGCCCATCTTCATATTCGCCAGTTCGTAGGTAAACTTTATGCCCACCAACAATAGCTTTTTGAGTGTAGCCTCGTCTGCGCGTCGGCATTTTCTCTCGCTCGCGACGGATGACCTCTTTTACAACTACTTTTTCAACGATTTTCTCTGCTAATACTGCCGCCTTTTCTTGGGCTGACCCCGTTGCCAAAATATCCTCTGCTTCTTCATCATCATCGACTAACGCAGCTGCTAATGGCTGAGAAAGTTTGGAGCCATCACGATATAAGGCATTGGCTTTGATCCCTAGCGACCAGCTCAATTCGTAAGCTTTTTGACACTCTTCTATAGTGGCATCATTAGGCATGTTTATCGTTTTGGAGATAGCGCCCGAAATAAAGGATTGAGCGGCTGCCATCATATAAATATGGCTATTGACGTTTAGGTAGCGTTTTCCCTTTTTTCCGCAGGGGTTTGCACAATCAAATATGTTGTAATGCTCTTCTTTAAGATGTGGAGCTCCCTCAAGTGTCATCGTCCCACACACATGATCGTTGGCCACTTCTATCGCTTTACGATTAAACCCAAGATGGGTAAGCAGATCAAAAGTTGGATCCATGAGCTTTTCGGAAGGAATTCCTAAAACGTCGGTGCAAAATTCTGCTCCAAGCGTCCACTGATTAAAGACGAACCGTATATCAAAAGCAGAAGGCAGCGCCGCCTCTATTTTGCCAATTTCCGCCTCTCCGAAGCCATGTCCAATTAAGGAAGTGTGATTAATTCCGGGTGCGTTACCTAATGACCCATGACCAACGGCATAGCTTATGATTTCTTCAATTTCATTGCTCCGATATCCTTGTTTAGCAAGAGCTGCTGGGACCGATCTATTTATAATTTTGAAATATCCTCCACCTGCTAGTTTTTTAAATTTAACTAGTGCGAAATCTGGCTCTATTCCGGTCGTATCACAATCCATTACAAGACCTATCGTCCCAGTTGGAGCAATCACGGTCGCCTGTGCATTTCGATAGCCGTGCTTTTGGCCTTTCTCAACAACCTCATCCCAAATGCTCTCTGCTAGCTTCACAAGAACTTGGTCTGGGCAGTTTTTCTGATCTAAGGGCACCGGTCTAATTGATAATCCTTCATAGCCATCTCCTTGACCATAAGCTGCCCGTCGATGATTTCGCATTACACGAAGCATGTTTTCAGAATTTCTAGAATAACCTGGGAACGGACCCAACTCACTTGCCATTTCGGCTGACGTAGCATACGCCACACCGGTCATGATCGCCGTGAGAGCTCCACAAAGTGCTCTGCCCTGGTCACTATCATACCCGTAACCCATATTCATTAATAAACCACCAATATTTGCATATCCAAGGCCGAGCGTGCGAAACTCGTAAGAACGTTTTGCAATCTCTTTTGATGGGAATTGTGCCATGAGAACGCTTATTTCTAAAGTCACGGTCCAAAGACGTGTAGCATGCATATAATCTTCCGACTGAAACTCCCCTTTTTCATAGAATGTAAGCAAGTTCATCGATGCCAAATTACAGGCAGTGTCGTCTAAGAACATGTACTCTGAACAAGGATTGGAACCACGGATCACTCCGTCCGCCGGGCAAGTATGCCATGCGTTTACAGTATCGTGGTATTGTATGCCAGGATCAGCACACGACCACGCCGCATGGCCTACTTGCGACCATAAATCTCTCGCCTTTATTGTTTTAAAAACACTACCATCAACCCTATTAATCAACTCCCAATCGGCATCTTTTTCTACTGCGTACAGGAACGCATCAGTAACTCTTATGGAATTATTCGAATTTTGACCTGATACAGAATTATATGCTTCAGAATCCCAATCCGTATCATAAGTTGGGAATTCAATACTGGTGTGNCCCTGTTTNGCGTAGTCCAAAACTCGTTTTACATAAGTCTCAGGAATNCGTACTTTTTTTGCTTCTTTGATTGCTTCTTTCAAAGTGGTATTCAGTTTTGGATCATAGGCATCCGCTTCTTTACCATCCCAGGCTTTGATCGCCTTAAATAAAAGATTAAGCTTTTCTTCGTGCATTTTNGAGCCAGCCACAATTGACGCAACTTTTTGNTCCTCAATTACCTTCCAGTTAATAAAATCCTCAATATCAGGATGATCCGCGTCACAAATCACCATTTTAGCTGCGCGGCGGGTGGTCCCTCCAGACTTTATAGCACCTGCTGCTCGGTCACCAATCTTTAAAAAACCCATAAGGCCGGACGAATGACCGCCACCTGACAGTGACTCTCCTGAACCACGCAGNGAGGAAAAATTTGTCCCAGTCCCGGACCCATATTTAAAGAGACGTGCCTCCCGCACCCACAGATCCATGATCCCACCCTCGTTAACAAGGTCATCAGATACAGACTGAATGAAGCAAGCGTGAGGCTGCGGATGTTCGTAGCTACTTTTTGATTTTGTTAATTTTCCTGTCTCNAAATCCACGTAGTGATGGCCTTGGGCGGGCCCATCAATACCGTAGGCCCAATGTAGGCCGGTGTTAAACCATTGCGGGGAATTNGGTGCAACGCGTTGTGTTGCCAGCATNTAGCGCATCTCGTCATAGTAAGCGTTCGCGTCTGCCTTGGTTGAAAAATAACCACCTTTCCAACCCCAGTAAGCCCACGCTCCTGCTAGACGATTAAAGACCTGTTTTGCTGATATNTCACCACCAAAAGTCGCATTTTCTGCTGGTTTGTTTCGGCGCAAAAATGACGGAACGCCTGTTTCCTTTACCTGTTTTGTTTCAGACGGAACACCTGCTTTTCTAAAATACTTCTGAGCCAGTACATCCGAGGCTACCTGCGACCATTGTTCTGGTACTTCAACATCGGGCAGGTGGAANACTGTTGTTCCATCTGGATTGCGAATTTCACTTGTAGTCGTAGTAAACTGTATAGACCCATATGCATCCTGATTGGGTTTTGTAAATCGCCGCTCAATCTTCATTTTTTTGCCCCGTCTGCCGATTCAACCCGGCTTTTTTGTAAAATTCTTGCTGAAATACTAAATGAACTACTAAGTCCACCGGCCTCACCGCCTCGATGTCAGTACTAGATGTAGTAGTCGCNACANCGACGTGCACCAATTGACCCCTATTTCGATCGTACGTCAACGGGTTTTTAAAAGTTTTTTTATGAAATTTAACTTGACCNTGTCTGTCNGCCCGATTCGACAAAAATCAAATTATTTACCGGTTTATTTTTATTACTAAAATCGAAGTACTAGAAAAAAAATTACTTAGCGTAACTAAATTATTGCNAACCTGTTTTCGAATTAAAGAATGTCAAACCAACTTTACATAAGGTAAGTCTAGGATCAAAATTGGACACTAACTTGGTTGGTCGGGGCGGCGAGATTCGAACTCACGACCCCCTGTACCCAAAACAGGTGCGCTACCAGACTGCGCCACGCCCCGACACAAAAGCTTCTTTATGCAATCAGTCAAAGAAAGAAAAGGGCCTTATCTGCACATTAAAGATTTTTCGCCAGCTTTGGAATGACCGCCAGACAATTCAGTGTCTCGAGTGATACTTAATTTTTCCAACAACCCACCATTTATTTCTAAAANAAATTGTACGGGCTGACTACTTGGCATTGGTGTTAAATCGCCCGGTATAGCATTTTTAAANTGGTCCACCAATTGTCCCTTTGAATCAAAATACAAAAGATCAAGTGGAATTAAAGTATTTTTCATCCAAAACGACACCATTTGTGGATTATCGTAAATAAAAATCATACCCGAGAATTGCGGCAAACTCTCTCTATTCATTAAACCTTGAGCCCGTTTAGGATCATCGTCAGCAACTTCAACCGAAAACNGCGCCTTCCCCCAAGGCCCTGTCAAGTAAACCGCATTGTAGTCACAGCCAGCATGAGCTGAACCAACAAAAAAAAGANCGCAAAGCACTGATATAAAGTTTATTTTTTTCATTCAAAACTATTTAAAAACCACTTACTAAAGAAATATCTGAACAAATAATCATTTAATCAAAAATNTTNATATGAGCCATTTTAGANTACAGGATGTTTAATTTAAAAATTTATGGATATAGTCTATCAATATCCCATTCCTGGTTTTTTGGATTTAANCTCCAACGAAACCTGTCATGCAAACGCGCCTCCCCGTCAGCCCAAAACTCAAGTTCATGCGGTCGAATCCTAATGCCACCCCAAAACTTGGGACGAGCTACTTCATCTCCNTATTCCNGTCGAATTTTTTCGACACGGTCAGCTAATACTTGCCGCGTTTCTAAAACCTCTGACTGCTTTGACGCTACNGCTCCGATGCGAGACAAAGGCGATCTACTAAGAAAATAATCATCAGCCAGCCGTCCTTCTTCCCGCTCAACTAATCCTCTGCACCTTATTTGGCGCCGTAAAGTTTTCCAATGAATGACAAATGCAACTTTCCCTGCCGAAAACGCTTCTTGTGCTTTTATGCTTCCATAATTTGTATAAAAAACAAANGCATTTGGTTCTATAGATTTTAATAAAACCATACGCGCATTGGGAAAACCGGATTGGTCAACAGTAGAGAGAGCCATGGCATTTGGATCATTAATTTCACAAACCTCAGCCTCACTTAACCAACGCTGTGCTATTACGAAGGGGTCATTGCCTTCAAATATACCATTTCTTTTTTCCATCTGAANTTCTGCCTCTGGGTTGCTGAGCGTTAAGTGTTCGCTTAGACGAAACATAATATAAATGTCCATGGAGGAAAGCCCAATGGGACTTATGACCGGAAAACGGGGCCTAATTTTGGGTTTNGCAAATGAAAAATCAATTGCGTGGGGTATTGCGAGGACTTTACACGCAGAAGGCGCCGAAATTGGTATNACCTATGTCGGCGAGGCAATGAAAAAACGCGTGGAGCCGTTGGGAGCTGAAATACAAGCACCAATAATCATGGAATGCGACGTAAGTAATCCAGATTCGATTTCAAAACTGATAAAACAAACTGAAAATCTTTGGGACAAGATAGATTTCTTAGTTCATGCAATCGGNTACTCTGATAAATCTGANTTAAGAGGGNAATATATCAACACTTCTAGAGATAACTTTCTTAAGACACTCGATATATCAGCTTATTCTTTTACCGCTATCCTANAGGCTGCAAAAGACATTTTATCACAAAATTCTTCTTGTCTNACNCTTACATATTATGGAGCAGANAAGGTTATGCCCAACTACAACGTAATGGGAGTGGCAAAAGCTGCGTTGGAAGCATCTGTCCGCTATTTAGCGGAAGACTTAGGCAGCCACGGNACCCGAGTAAATGCAATCAGCGCTGGAACNATAAAAACATTAGCAGCCTCNGGTATTGGTGATTTTAGAGAAATCATGAAATGGAATGAAACTACGAGCCCTCTCCGCCGAACTGTAAGTCAAGATGAAGTTGGAAAATCTGCCCTGTACCTGTTATCAGACTTNGGATCCGGCGTAACTGGTGAAATATTACATGTTGATGCAGGTTTCCATGCGATTGGCATGAAAAGCTTNAACTCTGNTGATTAGAAAAAATTTACAGAAGTAGATAGGATAAAAATATGTCAGACCGCCTTCCACACGAAAAAGGTTTCCATGTCAGTTGGGACCAAATTCACCGCGATGCACGNGCACTGGCTTGGNGNTTGGATGGACAAGGTCCTGAAGATGGAGCATGGCGAGCAATCGTTGCCATTACTCGAGGTGGTCTTGCACCAGCCATGATTGTTGCGCGAGAGTTAGACGTACGCAGTGTGGATACGATTAGCGTCAAAAGCTATCAACAAAAAGATCGTTCCGCCGCTGTCATTTTAAAGTATCCAAGTAAGGAGCTNATGAAGGATGGTGATGGAATTTTAGTTATTGATGATCTGGTTGATAGTGGAAAAACNCTGGAAATGGTTCGCACTCATTATCCAAAAGCTCATTACGCGACAGTTTATGCAAAACCACAAGGCAGACCTTTGGTCGATACTTTCATTACTGAAGTTAGCCAAGACACCTGGATCTTTTTTCCATGGGATATGGCCCTTCAATACGTTCAGCCGTTTCGTGGAACAGATTAAAAAACAACGGGGTAGCTAGTGGATAAAAGGTAATTTAATGCGTCAAAACATAATAATTGATACTGATCCGGGCCAAGATGATGCTGTCGCAATTCTCCTGGCCCTAGCATCGCCCGAACTAGAAGTTTTAGGAATTACCTGCGTAGCAGGAAATGTACCTTTAACAAAAACGATTTATAATGCCCGACAAATTTGTGAATTATCAGGAAAAATAAAAACGCCCATATTTGCAGGCTGTGACCGACCAATGAGACGGGACCTAACGACAGCAGAACACGTTCATGGAAAGACCGGTTTAGATGGTGTTACACTTCCAGAACCCAAGATAAAAATAGAAACAACTCACGCTGTTGATTTTATAATTGAAACTTTACGAGCGTCACCAAGTAAATCGATAACCCTATGTCCCTTAGGACCACTTACCAATATTGGTACCGCGCTTAAAAAAGCCCCTGATATCGCTGACCGTGTACAAAAAATAGTTTTAATGGGTGGTGCATACTTTGAAGTAGGAAACATAACACCTGCTGCAGAATTTAACATCTATGTCGATCCAGAAGCAGCGGAAATCGTTTTCAAATCGGGAATAGAACTTATTGTAGCACCTTTAGATGTTACCCATAAGGTATTAACAAATAATGAATGGGTTTCTGAGCTAAAAACACAGGATAATTATATTTGTAATGTTGTAGCTGCTTGGACAAGTTTTTTTGAACGTTTCGATACTGAAAAGTATGGAACACAAGGCGCCCCTTTGCATGATCCTTGCGTAATTGCTTACTTGATCGATCCTGACCTTTTTGCAGGGCGCTCTATCAATGTTGAAATTGAGACGAAATCAAAACTTACGCGCGGTATGACAGTAGCTGATTGGTGGGGCGTAACCGATCGGTCTATAAATGCTTTATTTTTAAATAATGTCGATGCTATAGGTTACTTTAAATTAATTACCGATCGACTCAGAAAATTATAAATCTCAAGGTCAATATTTAATTCCTTAGAGCAACCTGGTTATCAATAAAATTTAACAATACTTACTATCTGTTCATGTTAGAACTTCACATCTTTAAAGTTATTGATTGATGAAAATATTAAGATATTTCAGGATTTCAATTGGAAACTTATTGGATTAACTGATTGGTTTTAAGAGGCACCACAACGCTTGTAGCAATATGTCGTTTAAAGGTTTAAAACAATGCACGCCAATTGGGACAATACATACGCCCGTCTTTCAGATGAGATGTACGTTAAACAAAAGCCAACTCCTGTTTCTTCACCTTCAGGATTGGTTCTAAACAAAGGATTAGCCAATGATTTAGGCATTCTGTTTGATGAAGATTGGTTTGAGTATATGTCTGGAAACAAACTTCCAGAAGACGCTAATCCAATTTCGCAAGCATATGCCGGCCATCAATTCGGTCACTGGAATCCACAATTAGGCGATGGCCGTGCAATTCTTTTAGGAGAAATTTTTGGTGACGCGGGGCATGTCGATCTACAACTTAAAGGATCAGGNCGAACACGTTGGTCAAGATCAGGAGATGGACGTGCATGGTATGGTCCTGTTTTACGGGAATATCTCNTATCAGAGGCCATGCATGCCCTTAGAGTGCCAACTACCAGAGCACTAGCAGCCGTCGCTACTGGCGAAAACATANTACGCGAACAAGGGTCCCTACCTGGTGCCATAATTTGTAGAACAGCAANAAGCCATATTCGTGTGGGCACCTTTCAATACTTTTCATCCAGGAATGATCTGATTTCTCTTCAATCGCTTTTTGATTATACAGTTNAACGCCATTTCCAAAAAGCACGAACTGCTGACGATTTACTTAAACAAGCCGTACAAAAACATGCAGATTTAGTAGCTAACTGGATGTCTATTGGATTTATTCACGGTGTAATGAATACTGACAACAGTCATGTTGCCGGTATTTCAATTGATTATGGACCTTGCGCTTTTATGGATGACTTTATCCCATCAAAAGTCTTTAGTTCAATCGACAGNCAAGGACGTTACGCATATAACAATCAACCAAATATTGCCGCCTGGAACCTTGCTCAGTTTGCCACTGCATTATTGCCATTGGCCNNCAACCNANAGGCCNCTATCAAAAGATATACTGAAATAATCCATGGGTTTTCTGAAGAATTTGAAAAAAAATATAATGAAATTTATGCAAAAAAAATAGGCCATGATACCGAAAAAAATAGTTTAAAGTTAGTTCAACAACTATTGAAAATGATGGCAGATAAGGCTGCCGATTATACGCAAACCTTTCGTGCGTTGGGCAATGGAGAAATCAACAGGCATATTGGCGATCACCCTGATTTTAAACTTTGGTATCAGGAATGGTCAGAGGGTNCTGACATTACGCTTCTTAATGANGCAAATCCAGCAATAATTCCACGTAACCATCTTGTTGAAAAGATGATAACTGATGCTGTAAATGGCGATATGGGGTTATTTCACGACCTGAATGCAGCGTTAAAGACTCCTTTTCAGCGCCCAAACAATTCAATTTTTAGTTTACCGCCAAATAGAAATGAGGTTATCACTAAAACATTTTGTGGTACATAAATTTTACTTTAACTNTTATAAACAGTTATTTATATTTTATAATTAATTCTAAAATTTGCTAAATTTGTAATAAAGNAATAATAATCATTAGATTGAATTCATGATATCGATCATAGTAAGAGTTTACCGACGATGAAACGATAAGACAGCTTGNGTGATGGCATCTTTCAATANAAAAAANCTTTTCCAAATTGAGCACTGTTATGAACAAAAATATTATCAAGCGTTGTGAACAAAATGGNCTTCGCATGACCGAGCAGCGGCGAATTGTTGCCCAAGTTCTTGAGACCTCAGAAGATCACCCTGATGTTGAAGAACTCTACGCACGTGCCTCAANGCTGGATCCAAAAATATCAATTGCAACTGTTTACAGAGCCGTTAAGTTGTTTGAAGAAGTGGGAATTCTGGATAAATTAGAGTTTGGCGACGGTCGCGCACGATATGAAGATGCAGATCGTGATCACCATGATCATTTAATTGATATGCAGACTGGTGAAGTTATAGAATTCATAGATACTGAAATAGAAGCCTTACAAGAAAAAATTGCCAACCGATTAGGTTATACACTCAAAGATCATCGTTTAGAACTTTTTGGCGTGCCCATAAAGCGCGTCAAAAATGACTAGATACTACNAAAAAGACAATCTTATTGGTATTTTATTGATCATTTTGGCAATGGCTGGTTTTGCGATAGAAGACTCAATTATAAAACTACTAACTCAAAGATTAAATCCAGGGCAAATTATTGTTATGATTGGGTCCGGAGGAACTCTCATTTTCTTTTTTATGCTAAAATTNAGGGGAATACCTATCCAATACAGNATTTTACAAAATTTTTGGGTTATTGGCAGATCTACTGCNGAACTCTTTGGTACGGCATTTTTTGTTTTATCNNTAGCATTAGTTCCACTTACAACCGTTTCAGCAATTATCCAAGTTAGTCCTCTATTGGTAACGCTTGGAGCTGCTTTATTGCTGAAAGAAAAAGTTGGCATAAGACGATGGTCTGCGATCATTATAGGGTTACTGGGTGTAGCAATTATATTAAAGCCATGGACCGAAAGCTTTCAGGTANCTGCTTTTCTTACTCTATTAGGTGTTGTTGGACTATCAGCGCGGGATTTAGCAACAAGAAGAGTTCCTAAACAAANACATAGCCTTGTNTTAGCCTTTTTAGGCTTTGGTGCAACTATACCCGCAGGATTCATTTTGATTGCGTTTAATCCTGTAATTTNGATACCAACATGGAACGAAACCTTANTAGTNCTATTAGGTATTTCTATCGGTGTTGGNTCCTACTATTGTATCGTAATGGGGATGCGTTTGGGTGAAGTTTCTGCNATAGTCCCCTTCCGTTATTCTCGTTTGGTGTTTGGGGCGGCCATTGGCGTATGGTATTTTGGTGANAACTTNGAAATTAGCACATTAATCGGTTCCACTATCGTTGTNGTATCTGGTCTATATGCGCTCTGGAGAGAAACACGTCTTTCATCANCACAAAAATAAATTTCAANTANTTAAAATTGGNACAAATCTAGTTTCATCAATGCCTCAGTCTTGTTAAATAAANGTCACTACATTCTTGGAGTATTTTAATGTCTACAATTATCGATATCCACGCCAGAGAAATTTTGGACAGCAGGGGCAACCCAACGGTTGAAGTAGATGTAACACTTGAAGATGGAACGATGGGCAGAGCTGCAGTACCTTCGGGAGCTTCAACAGGAGCATATGAGGCTGTTGAGATAAGAGATAACGACACCGCTAGGTTCAAAGGCAAAGGTGTATTGAACGCAATTGAAAATGTTAATGGTGAAATCTCCGATGCACTGATAGGGTTAGATGCCAACGACCAAGTCGCAATTGACGAAGCTATGATTGAGGCAGATGGAACGCCGAATAAAGCACGCCTTGGTGCAAACGCAATTCTTGGAGTTTCTTTGGGAGTAGCAAAAGCNGCCGCCGACTATTGCGGACAGCCACTTTATCGTTATGTGGGTGGGGCATCTGCAAGCGTCTTGCCTGTTCCAATGATGAATATACTCAATGGCGGCGAACACGCGGACAACCCAATTGACATCCAAGAATTTATGATAATGCCTATTATGGCAGGNAGTATCCGTGACGCTGTCAGGATCGGATCTGAGGNGTTTCATACTCTTAAAAACGAGTTATCCAAGGCTGGTCTATCTACTGGAATTGGCGACGAAGGAGGGTTTGCACCAAACATCTCATCAACACGCGCAGCATTAGATTTTATNTTACAGGCAATTAATAAGGCCGGTTACACCGCTGGGAAAGATATTTTTTTGGCTTTAGATTGTGCGGCTACCGAATATTTCAATGGAACTGAATATGAGATGAAAGGTGAAGGAATTAGCCTTTCATATTCAGAAAACGTTCAATATTTAAAAGCTTTGGTGAACGATTATCCAATCATCAGCATTGAAGACGGCTGCAGTGAAGACGACTGGGACGGGTGGAAACTACTCACAGATACTTTGGGCAAACGATGTCAACTTGTTGGAGATGACATTTTTGTAACTAATCTCGAGCGTCTTNCNATGGGCATTGAACGCGGTGCAGCAAATTCTATGCTTGTTAAGGTAAATCAAATTGGATCACTTACTGAAACATTGCGCGCCGTCGAAATGGCCCACCGGGCTGGATTTACAAATGTAATGAGTCATAGATCAGGCGAAACAGAAGATACAACCATAGCAGATCTAGCGGTGGCGACAAACTGTGGCCAAATCAAAACAGGCTCTTTGGCACGCTCCGACCGGCTTGCAAAATATAATCAGCTTATTCGTATCGAAGAGGCTTTAGNCGAGACAGCAGTATATGCCGGTTCTTCAGTTTTAAAAAAATGACAGCNGACGACATAATTAGCTCTCTAAACTTAGAGCCACACCCGGANGGAGGATGGTACCGTCAAACCTGGGCNGATAAAACATTAAAAAGGCCTACTGGAACCTGTATTTATTTTTTACTTAAAAAANACGAAGAATCAGCATGGCACAGGGTCGATGCGGCCGAAATATGGCATTTCTATTTAGGAGCTCCTTTGATTTTAAGAACAGCTAATAGTCTAAAAGGCCCTGCCCATCATGCTATCTTAGGAACAGATCTTGTTTCTGGAGAAAAACCACAACTAATAGTTAAAGCCAAACAATGGCAAGCGGCGCGTTCAACNGGAGAATACACACTCGTNGGTTGCACTGTAAGCCCTGGCTTCNAGTTTTCAGGGTTTGAATTAAAAGATAAGGATTTCGATATTCCATCGTTTTAATTCAGTTTTGAGGAAAACTTACCGTTCCTCCATGCATTGGAACCTGCACACCAGTAGTTTTTGGATATGATATNGGTAGNTTNCGCATTGACCGTGCCGCTAGAAANGCGAATGCTTGNGCNTCNAGCATGTCCCCNTCAAATCCAATNATATCTATATCGANAACTTTTGTTGGAATATTTTCCTTNAACTGACGCATTAANACTTGGTTTTTTCTACCACCGCCAGTTATCCAGACNTNCGAAGGAAGGGATGGCAAAAGCTCAAAAGCNGCACNTACACTCGCNACAATTATAGCCGTCAAAGTTGCTGCAGCATCCGANAAACTTAAATNAGCCACCATTTTCTGCAACTNTATGAAATCATTTCGATCNAATGACTTTGGAGGCATTTTANAAAAATAGGGACTGCTCAAAAACTTTTCCACAATTTTTGTCTCAACAGTGCCTGATGAAGCTAGAATTCCGTCTTTATCATAACTTTTGCCAAGGTTACGCATCATATAATCNTTTAGNGGTGCATTNGCNGGACCTGTGTCAAAAGCGATTAAGCCTTTTTCTGGNGGTTTGACTGGATCAATCCAGGTAAGATTGCCAACACCACCTAAATTTATAATTACAACAGGTTCAAAAATTTTTGCAAAGTNAACCAGTGCTCGGTGAAAGANAGGTGCAAGNGGCGCTCCCTGCCCNCCNGANGCGACATCCCTACTTCGAAAATCCCAAACTACAGCTTTTTTNATGCAACGAGCTAATTCCACTCCATTTCCAATTTGATGTGTCCTACCTCCATCAGGGTCATGTGCTAGAGTTTGACCATGAAACCCTACCAAGTCTGTTTGNGAAACTTGCTTGAGAGCCAAGCAATGAGTTTCAATAAGTAAACTTTCTACTTCTTTAAGATCNGGATCATTNGGCCATTTACCCAATGCGCCACGTAATACTTCTTGTTGTTNNGAAGAATAAGGCACATATGCACNGTCACCAAAACTTAANATTTCNTCACCATNCGTCTCTAGGCAAGCCACGTCAACCCCATCAATAGAGGTTCCTGACATCAACCCAGCCACCCAAATTGGCTTATTATTAATCATAGTCTTCCCCTACATCCGCCCTTTGAGTATANATTGATGCGAGGCTCNACAAGGAACAAGAGAACCATGACCTATCACCCTAAGTCAGAATTTATNGNCGTAATGCTNCAGCGNGGGTTTTTNGCAGATTGTACTGATTATCAGGGNCTCGANGACGCTTTAAGTTCAGGCGTGGTGCCNGCTTACATTGGNTTCGATGCTACAGCAAAATCTTTACATGTGGGAAGTTTGATCCAAATAATGATGCTACGCTGGCTGCAGAAGACTGGGCATAAGCCCATCACCTTAATGGGTGGCGGAACTACAAAAGTGGGCGACCCATCATTTCGTGCGGACGAGCGGCCTTTGCTTACTGAGGCTAAAATTGAAGATAATATAAGTGGTATCAAACGCGTTTTTGAAAGTTACATAAGTTATGATGACGGGCCAACCGGCGCCTTGATGCTAAACAATGCTGAATGGCTTGAAAATTTAAATTATTTAGATTTTTTGCGCGACATCGGACGGCATTTCTCNGTAAATCGTATGTTAAGTTTTGAGTCTGTAAAATCTCGAATTGACAGGGANCAATCTNTAAGCTTTCTCGAATTTAATTATATGATCCTTCAAGCTTATGATTTTTTAGAATTAAACCGACGTTATGGTTGTTTGTTTCAAATGGGTGGATCAGACCAATGGGGAAATATTGTAAATGGAATTGACCTTACGCGTCGGGTATTAGATCACGAAATTTTTGGTCTTACATCACAGCTCTTAACTACATCAGATGGGAAAAAAATGGGNAAATCCNTAACTGGNGCAATTTGGTTAAATGCAGAAATGCTCTCNCCGTATGAATTTTGGCAATTTTGGCGTAATACNACTGACGCCGACACNGGACGTTTCCTTAAACTCTATACTGAGTTGNCTATTGATGAATGTGATCGATTAGGCGCATTGCAAGGTTCCGANATAAACGAGGCAAAAAGTATNCTGGCAAATGAAGCAACAACNTTATTACATGGTCGGCAGGCAGCAGANTCTGCACAATNAACAGCTCGAGAAGTTTTTGAAAATGGCGGNATGGGTAAAAATCTTCCAACACTNAAAATTTCAGCTGAGGACGTTGGCGATGGNATTTCAATAGTGNAGCTTCTNGTGAAATCAGGTTTAGTGAANACCGGTAAGGAAGCTAAACGNNTAATTTCTGAAGATGGNGCCAAATTGAATGATGTTCCGTTAACAGACACAAGCCTCTTAATAAAAATTGATGACTTTCAAACACCATTAAAGCTGTCAAAAGGAAAAAAGAAACATACACTGGTGCATTTGTCATGACCACACGAACTGAACAAACATTTAGACCGCCAGTGATGGAAGCTGCNAGTTGGATTGANGGAAAAGATTTTTCAGATTTATCCCTCATTAATGTCAGCCAAGCTGCACCAATTGATCCACCGCCAGATGTNTTGATTGATTATATGGCAGANGTACTTCGGGAAGATTCCACTCATTTGTATGGTCCAGTTTTAGGGATNCCAGAATTACGCTCAGAAATAGCAACTCGTTGGAGTGAAGCCTATNTAAGCGANATAAAAAAATCACAGGTTGGAATAACTTCAGGCTGCAACCAAGCTTTTTCTGCGTCAATATCTATGCTGTGCGCTGANGGAGACGAAGTNATTCTGCCAACNCCTTTCTATTTTAACCANAAAATGTGGCTTGATATGGCGGGCATAAAAACTGTTATGTTACAATGCGCNNGNNATATGGTTCCTGACCCCAANGACGCAGCTTCTTTAATAAATGACCGTACGCGCGCNATTGTGCTTGTTTCTCCAAATAATCCATGTGGTGTTGAATACCCAAGCGATGTNATAACGGCCTTNTNTGAATTAGCTCAAACATTCAAAATAGCTTTAATTATCGATGAAACNTACCGCGACTTCTATAGTCTTGACGAAATGCCTCATCNNCTATTTCANAACGATAAATGGGACGGAAACACTTATTCATTTATACTCATTTTCCAAAGCCTATCGCATCACTGGGCATCGCATCGGCGCAATTATAACCAGTGAAAAACGACTTATTGAGATTGAAAAATTTTTGGACACCGTATCTATCTGTCCTAATCAGCTGGGACAAAAGGCAGCATTATGGGGCATGCAGAATTTGAGCAAATGGTTAAGCAAAGAGCGTGAAGAAATCTTAACTCGAAAGAAAGCAATCATTGATAATTTTTTGATATTAAAAGAAAAAGGTTGGGAGCTTTTGGGAGTGGGTGCCTATTTTGCATATGTGCGCCATCCATTTTTGATAGATTCTGATCAACTGTGTAAAAAATTAGTAGATGATGTATCAGTTCTTACACTCCCGGGTACAATGTTTGTTCCAAAAGACGACCATTCGGGAAAACGTCAAATTCGCATTGCATTTGCAAACATTGATGCAAAAAAAATAAAAACTTTATTTAATAGACTGGCTACATTAACTGAATAACTGGCTTGCTGCTATTCAAACAGTGGATTAAGCCATTTAAAATTGTCTTAAGGAACTTTTTATGTCGGCGAAGAAAAAATCAGGCGCAAACAGATTAGCCGTATGGGTCATTGTAGGTCTTTTAATGTTTGGAATGATTGGGTTCGGAGCTGCAGGCTTAAATGGTACCCAAAGAACCTTAGGAAAAGTTGGCAGTAAAGCGGTATCTATTAGCTCATACAGCAACACGCTAAGGGGTGAATTAAACCAATTTGAACAACAAATTGGACGTAAATTAACGTTTCAAGAAGTCCAAAGTATCGGTATTGATCAACAAGCTCTTAATCGAGTAATTAACACACGAGCTTTGGATCAGCTCACTAGCGACCTCGGCCTGTCCGTTGGTGACAATCATGTATTAGATCAAATCATGGATATTCCCGCATTCATGGGACTTGATGGCAAGTTTGATCGAGGATCTTACACTGAGGTGTTAAAACGTAATAACCTGAATGAAGCAGATTTTGAGACCTCACTGCGTGAGGACAGCAGCCGGCAACTGCTTGAGCGAGCTATCCTGACAGGGATTGAATTATCGCCTGCTTATAGCAAATCTATTGTGTCATATATTTCTGAGTCTAGAGATTTTGCATGGATACGTTTGAGTGGCACAGATCTTAAAGTAAGTCCTCCCGATCCAAATCAATCTGATCTTATCCAATTTCACGCCGAAAATGAGGCACAATTCACGGCGCCTGCAACAAAATCCATCAGCTATGTGTGGCTGACGCCAGACATGATAGCAAAAGACATAATAGTCCCCGAAAAAACAATCATAGAAAATTATGAAAATCGATTAGACGAATTTAATCAACAGCCGTCTCGTTTGGTTGAACGTCTAGTTTATGCCAGTTCAAAAGAGGCACAAACTGCATTTAATGAATTAAAAGAAGGTACAATAACATTTGAGGAAGCCGTAGAACGGCGAGGCCTCGAATTGCAAGATGTCGACCTCGGCGATGTTACAGAAATTGATTTGGGCAAAGCGGGCACATCTGTCTTTTCATTAACTGAACCAGGTTTGATTGGCCCATTAGAGACTGAATTAGGTCCNGCAATATTNAGNCTCAATGCAATTCTGGAAGGTAACAATCAAACCTTTGAGATGGTCAANGAACAACTTCGCAATGAAGCNGCGCTGGACGCTGCCAATGAANAAATNGCAGCAATCGCAGAAGAAGTAGACGANCTTTTAGCNGGCGGTGCCACCTTGGAGGACGTAAGCAAAGAAACTGACTTAGAGCTTAGTNCANTTGACTGGTACGTTGGGCTTACAGGTGGAATTGCCGACTTTGAAGAATTCCAGAATGCAGCAGCCGAGGTCACGGCATCCAACTTCCCTGAATTAACAGAATTAGATGCCAATAGTATTTTTGCGATTAGGCTTAATTCAGAGCGCGAGCCATTTTTGAAGCCACTGGATACAGTTAAGTCTGCGGTATCAGACGCATGGACCAAAAAATGGCAACAAACTGAATTGAAAAAATTAGCAGATAGCATTTCACGCGATGTATCATTAACTGATCCTCTATCAAGTTTCGGGTTTAATGAAAACAAGGAGGTGAGCATTTCCCGTGACGACTTTATAGATTCTACTCCACCTGCATTAGTTTCCGCAGCCTTTTCTACTGAAATAGGAAAAGGTGAAGTAGTGGAAGACAGCAATGGGTTTATCGTTTTGGTTCCACTAGCAGAATATCCAGCAGACCCAAAGAGTGATGAAGTGAAATCACTTCAAGAAATTTTTGCTATGAGGCTCAATTCAGCCTTATCACAGGAGATTTTTCAAGCTTTTAGTAATGCGGTACGTAACCGTGTCGAGGTTGATATAAATCAGGCAACAGTAAATGCAGTAAATAGTAATATCTTAAGTGGTAACTAGCCAATTATAAACTACAGTGGGCATGATCGAAATAGAAATGGCATGTGTTAAAAGCTTCCAAAAAATTTTTAAAGGATAAAGTCGGTCGCTACAAAATCATCGAAGCGCACATCCTCAAAGTATACAAATGTATTCGAGTCGAGAGTAAGCTTTGTATCACTGCCAACTGAAGCAGTTAAGGATGGTTGCAACTCTGCCCAATTTGCAAACCCAAACTTCGTAACATCAATCTTATCGTTATCCAGAGAAGAAAAATCAGTTATTGTGCTGGTACCATCCCCTCTTGAGAATACAAAACGGTCAGCCCCGTCTCCACCGGACAACCGATCGTTTCCAGCAGTGCCATTAATAGTATCAACGGCCCCTCCACCAAAAATAATGTCATCACCAGTAGTACCGTTAAGGTTGTCGGCAGCAGTAGTACCAACTACCGTCACTGACTGTGTAAAATTGCCTCCAAAAACAACGAAACTTGCACCAGAGGTCGAACCATTAGGGGCGTCAAACGGGGCCCCAACAATTAAATCAGCAAACCCATCTCCATTGACGTCGCCTGCACCGCTTACCGACCAACCAGAGCTGTCATCTTCTCCCACTCCGTTGATTACAAACCCACCATCACTTTCCTGTACTGCCGATAGTTCAACTGCCTCACCACTAGTTTTACCGTACACTAAGAAGCTTGCTCCCGACCCAGAGCCATTTGGATCATCACCCATAGCTCCAATTATTAGGTCATCCAAACCATCACCGTTCACATCACCTGCGTTACTTACAGAGGAACGCCCAGAGGAGTCATCTGCAGAGACACCATTGATCATAAAACCAGCGGCGGTGGTGCCTGAATTAGCTTCGATAGCGGACAACTCGACAGCCTCCCCATCAGTTTTACCAAATACAACAAAGCTTGCACCAGACAATGGACCATTGGGATCACTTTCTGGTGAACCAATAATCAAGTCATCTAGACCATCACCGTTTACATCACCCGCACCGCTAACAGAATAACCAGAATAGTCATCAGCAGATACCCCGTTAATTACAAAACCAGTCGCAGGATTTGTGGCGGCAGCAGCCGTCAAATCTGCAAGTTCGAATGCGGCACCTGCCTGAGATCCAAACACTACAAAGCTTGCACCAGATCCAGAACCGTTAGGGTCAGCGTAAGGTGCTCCAATAATCAAGTCGGCGAACCCATCTCCGTTCACATCACCCGCGCCACTCACAGAATAACCAGATTGGTCATCTTCAAGCTCACCGTTTATTACAAAGCCCCCAGTATCAGCTATTATGTCCGTAAGATCGACAGCTGTCCCAATTTTATTCCCACCCACATCAGGTCGACCATAGATTACATAACTTGCACCGGCGTTTGGCTCATTAGGATCTGCCTGATAAGCACCAATAATTAAATCATCATAACCGTCACCATTCACATCTCCAGCACCACTAACTGAGTGACCAACGAAGGTGTTGGCAGCCTTACCTTCAATTATAAATCCACCGGTATTACCGGTGGTTTCTATCAAGGCAAGATCCACCGGACTAGTATCATTTTTACCATAAACAACATAACTTGCACCGGACCATGTCCCATTAGGACTTGCTACTGGCGCACCTACTATTAGGTCTGCAAAACCATCTCCATTTATATCGCCAGCACCGCTGACCGATAGACCAGCATTGTCATTAGCTTTATCACCAGTAATTACAAAGCCATTTGACCCCGCTGCTACAAGACTAGAGAGTTCAACTGGTGTTCCACTCCCCTTACCAAAAACAACATAGCTCGATCCAGCATCAGTTTCACTAAGGTTCGACCTATGCGCACCAATTATTACGTCATCCAAACCATCACCGTTTACATCACCTGCATTACTCACGGAACGGCCTGATTGCTCTGAACCATTATTACCCTTAATTACAAAGCCTCCGGCGTTTACTGTCGTCTCAATACTCGAAAGCTCGATGGGCTCATTTACACCCAAAATGGTTACTGTAACAACTTGAGTGCTGCCATCAGCAGTTACCGCTGTGAAACTTTCTACGCCGTTGTTACCGGCACTAAAATTTTGAACTGCAGCCAAAGAATTGTCGACTGAGTAAGTCCAAGCGCCATCTGCTCCTAGGTTAAACTTACCGAGTCCAGATGACCCAGCGGTATCAACCTGCGCAATAAATGCTGCGTTATCATCGACATCTACGTCAGTGACAGTAAGCGCTCCAGAAGCTGTTAGGGTTTCTCCAGTATCCTCGATTACATTCGCAGTGGATAGGCCACCTAAAACTTCTACATCGTCTACACCGGTAATGGTTACTTTAATAAGTTGTTCGTTACCATCAGCTGAAATAGCTGTGAAACTGTCCTCTACATTCGAAGTAGTGCCCAGAGATTGAACCGCTAACTGAGTATTGTCGACCGTATAGCTCCAACCGCCA
>NZVF01000008.1 GCA_002698165.1 Planktomarina sp.
TGCAGTGAGCTTTGTAATGTTCATCGGCTTCTCCATTGGAATTAAAAGTTGAGGGCTTCATTCAAAAATTCATTTACGACAGATNTCCGCTACATATTTATATATTGCATTTGGAAAGAGTGATTTTTAAATTTTAGTATTATTATATGAAAACTTAACCAATCTGTAAGGGCAGGGCGGATAGCCGTCAAATTTAATCAAAATCCTTTTCAAAGTTTTTAATGTTATAGTTGATATCCCAAGTTTAAAGACTAAAATCTACTTCAATGGATGCAATTGTTTTAAGGTCAGATTTAATAATTTCGATGGAGAATAACCTTGGCTAACTTCAAGACTCAGGTGGCAATTATTGGTGGAGGTCCCGCTGGACTATTACTAAGTCACATCCTGCATCTCAATAAGATAGATAGCATTATTGTCGAGCGCCAAAGCAAAAATTATGTCTTGGGGCGAATAAGAGCGGGTGTTTTGGAAGCTGGCACAGTTCAGCTGCTTAGAGATGTTGGCTTGGGTGATCGGATGGACAAGGAAGGTATGCCCCATGATGGTACAAGTATAACATGGGAGGGAAAGCCTAGCCTTTTTATTGATGTTAAAAAGTATACTGGCAAAACTTTTATGGCATATGGTCAAACTTCTATTACCGAGGATTTATTTCAGCAAAGAGAGCGNGATAACGGGCACATAATCTGTGAAGCTTCTGAAGTGAAAGTTAATAAAATAAATAGTATCCATCCGGAGGTAACGTTCATACAGGATGGCAAACCNCAAAAAATAACATGTGATTATGTAGCNGGGTGTGATGGGTTCCATGGTATTTCACGTCATGTAATCCCTGAAAGTCGCCAACGATCTTTTCAAAGAAATTATCCGTTTGGATGGTTGGGCATAATGGCTGAAGTCCCGCCATATAAAGATGTNTTNTACGGTTATCANAGTGAGGGCTTTGCTTTGGCTTCTCAACGCAATCCAATGTTAAGTCGATTTTACATACAAGTAGATATTAAAGATAAAATAGAAGATTGGTCAGATGATCGGTTCTGGGAGGCGTTAATCCGGAGGTTACCGAACGAAGTTACTAATATGATTAAAACGGGACCATCAATTGAAAAATCAATTGCTCCGTTGAGAAGCTTTGTATCTGAACCAATGCAATATCATAATTTATTTTTGGCAGGAGATAGTGCCCATGTAGTTCCTCCTACGGGTGCAAAGGGGTTAAATTTGGCGATTTCTGACATTTATTATTTAAGTAGGGGTATTATTGAGTCTTATGAAAACAAAAATACTGCTTATTTAGAAAATTATTCAAAAACGGCACTATCACGAGTTTGGAGCGCCATAAATCTCAGTTGGAGGCTCACTAAAATGTTACATACCTTTCCAGGTGAGGATCCCTTTGATGAGCAACTTAGACAGTCTGATTATGATCTCTTGCTTAAATCAGAGGAATTACAGCAAGCACTAGCTGTACAGTACATTGGTTTGCCATTCGACGTGTAAATGGTGTTGAGTCACTNAAATGAAACCAAAAATTCCCTTAAAAACTAATCTTAAGGCGATTAACGTAACCAACCATTTAAATACNTTTCTAAATAAAATNTCNGATATTTTTTTGGTNGCCCTTTTCCCTGCCCAAGTACCNAAAAAACCAGCAAGAGTTGCACCAATGATNTGTGGNAGAAATTGGANATAGTTGAAACCTAAGCTTGAAAACCCAACAATTTTGAAAATNTCCATCAGGAGCATGCAGGCAGCTAATGTACCNGTAATTTGCATCTTAACNAATTCAGTACGTAAAATCGCTGGTTGCAGAAATGCGCCAACNCCAAAAATGGTTGCNACAAAAGANTGAAGCGCGCCAANTAGAACAAAGATTCTTGAAGACCCCGTTGGTAACTTGAAGCTTCCAAACCATATCATTGTGAGAAGCAAACACCCAATNACGAAAGATAATAATGATTCTGGCAAAATAACAAAAGTATTAACTCCAAGAAATACACCGAAGCTTGAACCGATAAAAACTGGTAGTACTAAGCGCCATGCAATATGACTCCAAAAAAAGAACACGCGAGAAGCTAATGATGCGAATGCCAAAAGTGGCATAAGGGGAACTGCTATTGTCATTGGAAAAACAGCAGATCCAGCAGCTAACAAAATATAGACACCACCAGTGGCAAATGCTGCATTAATGAATGCCGCTAACAAGCTGCCAAGGGTTACTACTATTACTGAAAACTCTATCATTTTACGATTGCCATTGAATTAAAATCAATTGGTGAGAATCTAAACGCTGTGTCGATAATATGTTTTATTCTATATTCTTCACTTATAAAACACNGGATTACTTTATGTTTTTCTAATTAATGCAGTTCAATATGTATTGGCCTTGTACATCAATCTATATATCTTCTACGCAAAGTTGAGCTGATAAATCTGCAAACCAAACCCACTGCGTTAACAAGAGTTAATGATCTTNCCTCTTAGGATAGTGAAANTTCCACCAGATCCTTTCTNAATTCATTTAAATTGTTCATAAGGCTGAGGTTCATATTACGGTTTTGAAGCCAGTTTCAGACCGCCTGAAGTTGGTGCGTTGGCGACAGCCAAAATAGTTGGTGCTAAATAACCTCTGTCTTGCTGATTGATGTAGGACTGTACTTGTGCAGAAGATGTTCTTATGGAAACCAAATTTGCAAAATATAAAAAACTCATAGAACTGCAATTAGAAAATTTGACTGCAGAGGATGCTCTTGGTCAAAATGCACAGAAAATTGTGAATCTAGATCAGCAGTCAATCGGGCGACTTTCGCGTATGGACGCACTTCAATCCCAAGCAATGGCGCATGCACAGCAAAGACGTAGGGATACTCAAAAAAAATTGCTTAAAGCCGCACTTGAAAGGTTGAAGGATAAAGAGTTTGGATATTGCTATGACTGTGGAGACCAAATAGACGAAGCCCGTCTATTGGCTAATCCAATAGTTCTAAAATGCATGTCATGTTTAATTTAGTAATGAATAGGTTAAATAATTTTTTCTGTGCCCTGCAAATTTCAAATTCTGTAAACAATCGCAAGAACAGCTACCTTATTCTTTGATAGGAAACTATGGTGGTTGCGGATTTTTAGAAGGATTTGAGTCAATTAAATTTACGTCTAGAATATCTATTTTATCTTTTAATGCTTCAAGTTTTTCCTGAACGGCTAATGCAATTTTTTTTTCATAAATTTGCTCAAGACCTAAATAAAAAGCAAATGATTTTTTATGCTTTTGTTGCTTGATTGGATTCTGGATAACCGCTTTGGTCCATTTGTATAATGGATAACTTTGGATCCCATTTAGTTCAGCCTCAACGCAGTATGCTTCAAATGCATCAAATGTACAAACAATGTTCATGTTGTATTCGCTTGCAATTTCTCTAAGTTCATCAGCGTTTTTTGAGGGTCGATCTTCTCTCAAATCTTCTGACAGTTCGTGTGACAGTTTTAGTCTTACTTGATACAACCAATCGGGCATATTGAACCTTTTTTTCTGAAATATTATACGTTACCATTTCCTTAACACGACTTTATTATGTTCAACTATGTTAGATTTTAAAAAGCCCCATAATTCTTTTCAGATTGGTAATATAAATGTTTAAATCGTTTTTTCCCAGACCTAAACTTTTTATTCTTTCAGCAATTATTTGGTCTGCAATATTGATAACCGTTTGGTACACTCAGGGCCAAAATTTGGGTGAAGCTCTGGGCTTCGACCTGTCAGAACAAAGCACAGTAATTGGACTTGGCCACTTTGTAACGCCAGAATTTCTGTGGTTTGACGCCTATTACCTTTTGGGAACGATGGCTTTTTATTATTTTTGGCGGCTCAATAGTCCACATAGCTGGCAGAATTGGTCTATTTTAGGTTCGGCTCTTTTGATATATCTATCATANGCATCGGTGCAGGTTTCTGTTGTAATNAATGCTTGGTACGGACCCTTTTANGATGATATACAAAAAGCTTTGNCTGGAAANGGGGATGTAACGGCAGAAACTCTTTACATGCACTTTATAGTTTTNTGCTCNATTGCATTTCCGTATGTCGCTTTCATTATTGGNAATAGATTTTTTACNTCACATTTTATTTTTAGATGGCGATCAGCGATGAATGATTACTACATCGATCGTTGGAATAAGTTGCGAACAGTAGAGGGTGCATCCCAGCGCGTGCAAGAGGATACTATGCGCTTTGCAGCAATTATGGAGGGACTGGGNGTTTCTCTTGTGGACTCCTTGATGACTTTGATTGCATTTCTTCCTGTACTGGCCGCCCTGTCTGTTCATGTTGAGTCAATGCCGATTGTTGGGGCTATCCCGTACCCACTTGTAGTCCTATCAATTGCATGGGCAATTTTTGGTACTCTACTTTTACTCGTTGCTGGAATTCGATTGCCAGGCCTTGAATTTAAAAACCAAAGAGTGGAGGCTGCTTTCCGAAAAGAATTGGTGCTTGGTGAGGACTCAGAAACGCGTGGCCAACCTATTAAATTAACTGAATTGTTTCAAAATGTGAGAAAAAATTATTTTCGAATATATATTCATTACACTTATTTTAATCTTTTCCGTTATATGTATTTCCAAGCTGACAATGTGATCGCTTATGTCTTTCTAATACCAACTATAGTATCTGGTAGAATTACCTTAGGAATAATGAACCAAATTTTACGAGCGTTTGGCCAAGTTGCGTCATCTTTTCAATTTTTGGTGGCCTCTTGGACGTCTATAATTGAATTGATCTCAATTTATAAACGTCTTCAGGCGTTTGAAGCGACGATAGATGATCAAGAATTACCAAAGATTGATCAAGAGTTTTTAGAACGGGGAATGAAAGAAGATTGAAATTGAATTGTGCTGATTGAAAATCTAATTCAAATAAAAAATCAGTGGAGAGTANTNTTTCCTAGGCGTGTTGCCAAATTATAAGCAACATCTNTTCCACTCTGATAAGCNCCATGNGCAGTNCCNAACCATGGCAATGAGAATGCTTCACCGGCGAAGGCAATTAAGCCNGTGTCCAANGCAATCATATCNCGTCGGTTATNTCCTGCTCCNGGACGTGCATAACTGTANCCACCTTGGATAAANGGGNTGGTTTGCCAACTTGTTGCTGCAGTTCCAGAGATTATTTTTTGAATATTAGACCCAAACATAACTTTCAGGCGCTCTAATGCAAAATCCACCATGATTTCTGTCCCGTGGTTCACTAAATCACGGGCGCTCTGACCGGCTATATGGGCAATCAGCATAGATTGTTTTNTAGGCGCAATTTGAAAATAGATTGGTTTTTTTTCTGAACTTTGACTGAACCAGATGGCTTCGTTATCCGCTGGATCAAATGGATATCTATCCAGTGCAATTGCAACTTTNTCNTAAGTCCCGCATGGCACNTCAGATATTAGTTCCAGCATTTTTTGAGCTGTTTCAGAGAGGAATTGAATTTGGCCAGATTTCAGCACATTTGTAGACACCGTTACAATTGCAGCGGGGGCGTCAATGGTTTCTGATGATGTCTGTATTCGTACGCCTTTACGATAATTTTTGACCGAGGACACCTTGANGTCAGTTCGAATGGGCAACCCTATGGCCATTTTTTTTATCAAGTTGCCGTAGCCTGAGGTTAACAACCAATTTACATTGGTGTCTTCGTAATCTCCATAGCCAGCTGCTGATACATTTTCAGTATCATCACTAGACATGAGAGTTATCATTGTGTTTGCAACATCNGACCCGATGCCATCTGGAACGGGTATCTCAGAGATAGGAATATCAAGGCCTTTTNTTGCAGCATTGTATATGTTGGTAAATCTTGCGTTGATACTGTTTTGAACAGAGGACTGTTGTNACGCATTCGCCCATTGGTTTTTGTACCATAANAATGATTTGTCACTNCGATCTATCGNGTCGTAANTTGAACCAATTTTGTCTGCCCATTNGACAAGTGGATTCACATCGGCGCAATGCAACCAGCTACAGCCTTGGTCCCAGTGATAGGGAAGCGATGTTGTNTCAGTAAAGGCTCTTCCGCCCACACGACTACTGGCCTCTAATATTAAGAAGGGAATACCTAGTCTCTGCAGAGTTATTCCTGCGCTAATNCCTGCGGCTCCAGCTCCAATAATAATAANTTTATTCTGCATTTATACGATAAGACCTATTTTTTTGAAAAATAAATTATTTCGAGGTTTGCTCTTCATTACGCTTTATTTTTATTATGGTTATTGGCTCGAAGTTTAGCAACGACTTCAAGAGAGGGATAGACCTACAATCAAAGCATGTATTTGGACATTAGANTGCAGGATGGTGTTTGAAGAAATCTNAAATACCTTCAATTGAAATATCTTTCTCTGTCACATCTTTTTTTAATAGGAAAAACTAAAAATAGCCATTNTTCATTGNNCTANGTAAAAAGAGTTTTGGCATGTAAATTGCTTTTGGACTTTATCCAAATGATGAGGTTGGTGATGAAGGATTTAAATTCAGAGTTGGTGCAAGTGCCACCTTTCGATAAAATTGAGACACTTTTAGATTGCTATGAGAGTGGAAATTATGNAGCTACTGAGNATTTAGCAAACGCTATTGCNAAAGAATTTCCAGATCACTCTGTTGCTTGGAAAGTTCTTGGAGTGATNTTTAAACGGGAGGGCCGTCTTCTGGACGCGCTCGTAGCAAATCAAAAAGTAGTCTGGATTGAACCGCAAGAGCCTAACGGATATTTTAATTTAGGAAATAATCTTAATGACCTTGGAAGGTTTGAAGATGCTGCAGAGAGCTACATTAAAGCAATATCTTTGAATAAAGACCGACCTGATCCAGATTTCTTTTTTAATTTAGGTAACACATTTAAAAGGTTAGGTAGACTAGAAGAGGCTGCAGAAAATTATCAGAAGACAATAGCTTTGACATCAGCTTTCTCAAATGCAGAAGCGCACTTCAATCTGGGCATAACACTCCAACAGTTAGGCCGCTTTGAAAACTCTGAAACAAGTTNTAGACAGGCTATTGCCATTAAACCAGACTATGCCAGTGCCCATAATAATTTAGGTATCATTCTTTATGGCGAAGGGAAGGTTGAAGATGCATTTGAAAGCCTTGAAACAGCAAACCATCTAAACCCAGACTTGAAGGAGTACCACTTACTTTCCGCTATTTTAAAGACAGAAAAAGAAATAAAGAAGTCTAAAACTAAAGGTGATGATAAAAATGGGTTAGAGCGTTATTCTTGTCTAAAAGAAAATCCACTTATTTTGAANAGGGAAGTGGAAGAAAATTTAATTTCCAAACTCTATGAGTTAAACTCCATAGACCTCAATGAAGCTGATGATCCTAGCTTTGGAAATAGNAGAGGGTCATATGACTTGTTNGAAAACAATTCGCCAGTAGTGCAGAAAATGGCTGGTGATTTTAAACAATTATTAATGGAAGCTGTTGGTTCAGAAATCTTCATTTATGATTCTTTTTTTAGTATCTTTGGTGCTGGAGGTGGGACCGTTCGTCATCATCATTTGAGTCAAATTGATCAAGATCCAAGATCAAATTTGGGAAATAAAAAGTATAGCGTCGTTTATTATCTCTCCACGGGAGACCAAAATTGCAGTGAGCCAGGAATTTTGAAATTTTACGATCCTTCCGAGGATGTTCTTCCTTCCAAGGGCATGATAACTATCTTTCCTGCTTCAAGGCATCACTCCTCTGTTTATGGTGGAAAGACTGCTAGAGTAATAGTGGGCATTAATTTTTATAGTCTCTAGTTGTGGCATTTAATTTCTACTGTNGAATGGAGCATAAGTTTTTAGANTAATCCGCTTTGATTGTCGTAACTAATCAATGAGATTAATTCATCTGATTTAATACACCTAATTAGTTGGAAATGTGTGTTGTTGAGAATGTATTTACGATAACTACACCAATCACTATGAGTGTTAGACCCAGAATTATTTGCCAAGATAATGGCTCATTAAAAAATAATTTCCCCAGCACGGCGATTAGAAATACACCTAATCCCGCCCAGGAAGCGTAGACCACTGCAATCGGAATAGTTTTTAAAGCGAAAGTTAAAAAATAAAAAGAGACTATGTACGCACCGATCAGTCCAAGCGTCGGAAGAAGTTTTGTAAAGTTTTGNGAAATAGGGAGCAGCATCGTACCGCAAACTTCAAAAATTATAGCCAACGACAGGAATATATAGCTTTTCATAATGCTGATGTAATTTTCTTTTTTGGATCAAAGAAAGGTTTTTCTACCACTGTAGCTTTGACCTTAAGTGATCCAATCTGAANTTCAAGATTGGTGCCAATATTACTGTAGTCAGTTGATACCATTGCTAGGGCTATATTTTTTTCTAAACGTGGTGAATATATTGCTGATGTTACCTTCCCNACCAATTCTCCCTCATGTTTTATTTCCCAAAAAGTTGTATTTGGGCCNGCAAGTGGACTGNTNTNTAGGTGTAGCCCAACNTGAATGCGATTTATGCCCTTCTTTTCGATTGCGCGAAGTGCACTCTTGCCTATAAAATCNGCCTCCATATTTAGGTCTACCAATCGACCTAANCCCAGTTCATAGGGGTTTGTATTTATGTCGGCGTCTGCATGATAAGAAAGCATTCCACCTTCAATTCTTCGTATAGATGAAGTATGTCCTGGCTTTAAACCAAATTTAGATCCTGTGGACAGGATCCTTTCCCATAATTCGTTGCCGCGAGATCCATCTTTTAAATAAATTTCATATCCTAATTCACTCGACCAACCAGTGCGCGAAACCAACAGTGGAATCCCATCCAGTTCTTGCTCCATATGCCAGTAGTAGCGTAAGCCAGACAGACTGTCCCCAAACAACTTTTGTATTATTTGCCCGGACTTTGGCCCCTGGAGTTGTAAAGGCGAGACATCCGGTTCACAGATTGCAACATTAAGATTGGAGTTTACAGCAACACCTTGGGCCCATAGTAGAACATCACTATCCGCCAAGGAAATCCAGAAATGATTTTCTGCCAACCGTAAAAGTATCGGATCGTTTAAAATACCACCTTCAGAATTTGTAATTAAAATATATTTGCATTGTCCAACAGCTAATTTGGACAGATTACGAGGTGTCAGTAATTGTACAAATTCTGCGGCATCGGGTCCTTTTATTTCAACTTGACGTTCAACTGCTACGTCACAAAGAATTGCATTATTTACGAGATTCCAAAAATTTTGTTCGGGATCTCCAAAGTCTCTTGGTATGTACATGTGATTGTAAACAGAAAATGCTTTGGCGCCCCATTTGACTGTAGAATCAAAGTATGGAGATTTACGAATTTGTGTTCCAAAACCAAAGTTTTCAATTTTTGACATCAGTTAGCCTTCCAACTTATGCTTTTTTGTAATTGTTTGCGAGGTGCGCTTCATATGTGATGGCTCACTTTATGATGATAAAATTTTTGTCAATAATAACGTGGCGCAACCAAGTCTGGAACTACTAATAGAGCAACCTGCTGATTAGTTCGATTAAATTTTAACAAATTTTGAAAGAAAGGTTATCAATCAAAAGCCACTAGGTGAACCCACTTGGTTGTGTCGGGATTAATGCCGAGCCCAGGTCCTACGGGAACCTTTATATGGCTACCGGCTTTAACTGGTTCATCATTATCATAATTTCCATCGATATAGTTATCAGGTATCCAGACGCCCTCTAAAAGTTTTGGCGCTATTGTGGCACCCATATGAACACAAGCTGCCGCCATTATATCCCCACCCCAAGTATCTTCGCATGTCATTGGGCGTTCAAAATTNCGACANATATCNCNGATAGTAATCGTATTGGACAAGCCCCCAACCCGCGTNATTTTCATGCCAAACCCATCCGCNACTTNATCTTGGATGCTTTTGCACACCATNTNGATACCAGTGGCACTTTCATCGATNAAAATAGGATGACTNATCTTNCCTTTNAGNGANTTAATCTCTNCATANGAATTGCATGGTTGTTCNAGNNCAAAATTAAGATCTTGGCAAGCGTTTGAGAGGAAAATTGCATCCTTTACTGTCAAACTTCGATTTGCATCTAGAACCATTTTGATCCCTGAATTACGTGCCTCGAAGGCTTTGTGAACGACTGCAATGTCTTCTTCAACATCACGCCCACCGACTTTTATCTGGAGCCGTGGATATCCTTGTTCTTGTTTTTCTCTTACGATCCTAGATACGTTTTCGGGCGTGTCAGTTCCGATTGCATAGTAACTTGGAACATGATCCACTGTGGCTCCTCCAAGTAAATCAGATAGACTTTGACCGAACTTTTTACCCTTAAGATCCCATAGGGCGATATCAATCGCAGCCTTTGCGTAGGAATGACCAGAAAGTAACATATCCATTTTTGAATTAATGAGTTGTATGTGAACTGGGTCCATACCGATTAAATGCGGTGCAATACTTTTTAAAGCACTACGGGCTCCCTCAGGATGGGCCGGTTGGTAAGTGTTGCCAAGTGGGCATACTTCCCCAAATCCCGTTAGCCCAGACTCGGACTTAATTTCTACCAAAGTTGTATCCAGCTTAGTAAGAGTAGCGAGGGAATAACGATATGGTGGTCCTAATATTTTTAAATCATATTGATAGATGTGGATTTCTTTTATTCTATCCATAAAATAATTCCTATTTTTTTGACATAATTAGAAACCATCCTTTGATATAGAGAACCAGNTTTATCTTCTCAATTTCTAAATCGACTTTAGTATGATGTCGGTGCAGGTTGGCAGTCAATGATTAAAGTAACTCTTAATANCCGACAAAGGAGTTTAAATATGTGTGNCAAAACTATGCATGCTGTACAATTGACGNGTCATGGTGGCCTTGATANNCTCGTNTACCGCATTGATGTGCCTGTNCCAGTGCCTGACCCNGATGAGGTTCTTATACGAGTAACTGCCGCCGGAGTTAACAATACAGATATCAATACACGTATTGGCTGGTATTCTAAGTCTGTGAAAGTGGACACCAATTCAGGCGGCTGCACAGGTATTGATAATATAAATACTACAGATGCGAGCTGGTCAGGAGAGCCATTAGTTTTCCCTCGCATTCAAGGGGCTGATGTGTCTGGCCACGTAGTTGCAGNAGGTAATAAAGTTGATCCAGCACGNATNGGAGAAAGAGTTCTTGCTCGAACTATGATGCAAAACCCAAGGAATAAGAACCGCTTTGATTGCTGGACCATAGGATCTGAATGTGATGGTGGTTTTGCCCAATACTGTAAAATAAGGTCGAGNGAGGCNTTTGCANTNGATAGCNCTTTGAGTGATGTTGAATTGGCCTCAATTCCTTGTGCTTATTCCACGGCAGAAAATATGCTGCACCGTGTTAATCTAGGAGCTGAACGTGTTCTCATAACTGGTGCGTCTGGTGGAGTGGGGGTAGCNGCCGTACAATTGGCAAACCGTCGAGGTGCAGAAGTGATTGCACAAGCCGCCTTCAGCAAATCTGAAATAGTAATGGCTGCGGGTGCTAGCTATGTTATTGACAGAAATGAAAGCCTTGCTGACACACTTGGAGCCAACAGTGTCGATGTTGTAATTGATCTAGTGGCTGGGCCAACTTGGCCTAACCTCCTGGAAGTGATGAACCGTGGAGGGCGCTATGTTACAGCAGGTGCAATAGCGGGACCACTTGTTGAGTTAGATGTGCGAACTTTATATCTTAAGGATTTAACGCTCATGGGGTCCACCTATCAAGACGAAATCTGTTTCAAGAATTTAATAAATTACATAGAGAACGATGAAGTTAAACCTATCGTGGCAGCTACCTTTCCTTTAAAAGATATTGGAAAAGCTCAAGAAATGTTCCTTGAAAAAAAATTTGTTGGAAAAATTGTTTTGATAATACCTAATGATGAAACGTGAGTGACTGTAAGAACTATGACTCAAAACCAAACTGATATCAGCGCAGTAACACTCAATGCTATGCGAATGCGAACAGACGAGCTCAAGTCTATGGTGGTTCGAACACCTGTTGTTCCTTTGCAATCATCACTGATTTCACGTATTTTGGATNATGGAACTTTGTACCTAAAGCTTGAATGTTTTCAGCATACAGGGACATTTAAAGCGCGTGGTGCGCTGTCAGTGGCTCGGTCCATACCGATANCAAAAAAATCCAAAGGAATAACNGCCGCGAGNGCGGGCAATCATGCTATNGCGTCAGCTTGGGCTGCGCGTCAATGTAACATGTCAGCAAAGGTGGTCATGCAATCTTCNGCCAACCCGTTTCGCGTGNCACTCGCACGAGCAGAAAACGCAGAAGTCATTATGAAAGATGGTGGACCGGCNACCTTTGGTGAGGCAGAGCGGCTTCAACGTGAAGAGGGGAGGACTTTCATCCATCCATTTGAAGGGATAAATACGACCCTTGGAGCAGCAGGTGTTGGCCTGGAATTTCTTGAAGATATACCAGATCTTGAAGCTNTTATTGTATCAGTGGGTGGTGGTGGTTTGATTAGTGGGGTTGCNTCAGCCGTNAAAGCNATCAACCCNNATTGCCAAGTATANGGTGTTGAGCCGNCTGGAGCTGATAGTATGTCACNGAGTTTGGTAGCCAAACGTCCGATNACACTGGACAAAGTTGATACTATTGCGGATAGTNTATCGCCGCCAATGGCATTGCCTTTTGGATATGCATTATGTGCGGCCTATGTCGATGATATTGTGACCGTGACTGATGACGATATTTGTTCGAGTATGATAATCTTGCAGCAAGAAGCAAAACTCGCAGTTGAGCCCGCAGTGGGTGCGGCTATGGCAGGTTTGATGTTGCCATTGCGCGAACGTTTGAGAGGAAAGCGTGTTGGACTTATAATATGTGGCGCCAATATTGATGAAGAGGGCTACTGCAAATTACTAGAGCGGGGACGTATAAACATTCTAAGACTAACCAACAATTTTTAAGTGTCATTAAATATTAATCAGACGCCTGATTATGTTTTATCAGTTGTACTAATTCTTATGACCCAATAATTAGTTCTATTTGTTCACGGTCGAAGTTTGCACCACACAAAACGACGGCACTTACTTTCCCATTATTTTTTATCTTATCAGCTTGCCAAGCGGCCATTGCTAAGCCTGCCGAACCTTCAACCAACATTTTTTCAGTCCAGGCAATATGACGTAANCCNTCAGCAATNTGTTCCNCAGAGCAATCAATNAGTTCATCTATAACTTCGGTTGCCAGNGGGAGTGTTATGGTNNCTTCGTCTATACCNCCAGCACACCCATCTGCCAGNGTATCTGAATGAGTTACNTCNACATTTCGNCCTGCNCGTATACTGGCNGCTAGTGCGGCTGAATTTCTGGCGCTGACTCCAACGACGCGGGTTCTTGGTGAAAATGCTTTAATAACTGATCCAATACCTGAAATTAATCCACCACCGCCTATTGAGACGTAAATGACATCGAGCCCGGGCAACTGTTCTAATAACTCAAGAGCGATAGTTCCCTGGCCCGCTATCACTTGTGGATCATTGTAGGGTGAAACATAGATTTTTGAATGTTTTTGGGCCAATTCCTGTGCGCGTTGTTCAGCCATTCCNGAATCGTTTGAATAAAGGATAGTTTCTGTACCTAGAGCTTGAATTTTTGTTAGTTTTTCGCGAGCTACAGTTTCTGGTAATACCACTGTCAAATCATGACCTGTCATTTGTGCTGCGGTTGCGAGAGCCAACCCATGGTTGCCGGATGACGCGGTAATGGCGGGGACGTCTGTAGATAAAGAAGTAAGCTTTGCTAAGGCTCCTCGGAATTTAAATGATCCGGTTTTTTGAAAATTCTCGCCTTTAAAGAAAAGCTTTGTATCTCCCTCGAATGCTTGTCGCGACACAATAGAAGGGGTTGGAGTTAGCCAGTGTTTAATCCGTCTATGTGTCTCTATGGACAGCGCAGCTTGCTCGAGTACTCCAATAGATGATGTCATAATGTGTCCTTTAGTTTTTATCAGTGGAGGTTGCAGCATCGATTATGGCTTGCGTAATCGCAATATCTTGAGCTGCTATCCCTGTTAAATCAACAACACTGATGTCATCATCAGATTGCCGACCGCCATGCGTGCCGGATAAAACATGCCCAAGTTCTGTCACGGCTAAGGATGCATCAGATTTACTTGCCGTTTGAAACTCCCCATGCTCAAGAGATTGTCGAGCTATGTCGCAGACCCGCAATGAGGCTGAAGTTACTAATCCTACAGGTAGTTCCTGCTTGCCGGGGCTATCAGCACCAATAGCAGTCACATGCGTGCCACTGCTTACAAGGCCTTCAGCAAACAAGGCTGCGGTTGCTGGTGTAGTGGTTATTATGATGTCTGCACTCCTAATCTCATTATCCAGCACTGGAACGGCAAGAACGTTCAAACCATGTTTTGACAGCTCACTTGCTGCATTTTCAGCGTTGAGCCATGTACGACCCCAGACCCGGAAACTCAAATCTCTTTCGGGCATCAGCTTTGCAAGACACTGAGCCTGAAGTTTTGCTTGTATGCCGGTCCCAATGATTAGTATCGCTGTTGCATTTGACCTAGCGAGTGCGCGGCTTGCCAATGCTCCTCCAATTGCGGTTCGCATGTCAGTTAACCAGCCTTCGTCTCTTAAAATAGCAACTGTTTCACCGGTCGTAGCAGAGAATGCCAACATTATTCCGTTTGATGAGGCTAATCCCTTAGATGGATTATCGTAGAAGCCTGAAGCTATTTTGATTACATAGTTAGCTGTTCCTTCTATGTGACCAGATTTGATGTGGCAGTCACCATTTGTCTTAGGAAAGCCAAGGTGTACAACATCAGCAGTCTGGACATCACCTTCAGCATTAGCAACGTAGGCATTCTGTATGAGCGTTACGGCTTCTCTAAAATTAAAGAGTTTCAAAATTTGGGTTTTGTTTAGATCTAACATCAACAGCGCCTCTTTTATTTTTTTTCAAGTCTTCATTGCAAAAGTCTTTGTGGAATATGAGCAACTAGGGAATTTTCTTAGCCTTGATTGGTCATTGGTTTTCGTCTAAAAAGTCGTAATGTTGACGGAATGTAAATTGATTTTTCAAATTAAGCACTGTTTATTTATTATTTGCCAATTTACAACCTTTCTCCATGCAGAACTGTGATAGTTGATGCTTATCATTTATCGAATTAACGAGTTCATTTATCTTGAATTATTGAATGGATTGAAATTAACAAAAAGGGAACAATAACCACTTCCTTTTAAAAATATTTAACCTTACATATTTTGTTAAATGGCTATGTTCAAAGTTTAGATATAATTTATGCGAGGATTCTTTAATAAAATGAAAAAAATAGGTATTATAATTTGTGGGCATGGCAGTCGGTCAAAAGCAGCTGAAGAAGAGTTTGGCTTATTGTCTGAAGGTCTTAAAAAACGGTTTCCAACAGTCCCAGTTAGGCATGGATTTCTTGAGTATTCTGCCCCAAATATACACATGGGGCTCGACGAACTGAGGGATTTGGGTGTTGATGAAATTTTAGCAGTGCCAGGCATGCTTTTTGCTGCAACGCATGCACGCAATGACATTCCGTCCGTTTTAACATCCTATCAAGAGAAGCACTCAAATATTAAAATTAAATATGGACGAGAATTGGCTTTGCATCCTGAAATGATTACTGCTTTTCAGGCTAGAATATTAGAAGCTTTGAAAGTTGACAGTATTCAAGAAGGGGAGCTCTATGATACGATGCTCGTAGTGGTTGGACGTGGTACTTCAGATGTTTCCGCAAATGCCGAGGCTGCAAAATTGACTAGAATAGTTGCAGAAAATATGGGCTTTGGATGGTCTGAGACTGTTTATTCGGGAGTAACTTTTCCGTCGGTAGGTCAAGGCCTAAATATTGTTACTGGCTTAGGTTATAAGAAAATTGTGGTGGCACCGTATTTTCTTTTTACTGG